>JBBQZJ010000203.1:0-4479 GCA_038207805.1 Actinomycetales bacterium
CGGGGCAAGACGGCCTGTACCTCTCCGAGCTCTTGCTGTCCAAGGGCTACGAGGTCTACGGGCTGATGCGCGGCCAGAACAATCCCAAGCGCGCGCTGCTTGAGGAGCTCGTGCCTGACGTTCGCATTCTCACCGGCGACCTCACCGATCTGTCCAGCCTCATGCGGGCGATGAACGTCGCGCAGCCCGACGAGTTCTACAACCTCGGAGCGATCTCGTTCGTCGCCTACTCCTGGGAAAACGCTCATCTCACGAGCGAGGTCACCGGCATGGGAGTGCTGAACGCTCTCGAAGCCGTTCGGCTGTACGAAGGCTCGAGCGGCACGCAGGTGCGGTTCTACCAGGCGTCAAGTTCGGAGATGTTCGGCAAGGTGCAGGCGGTGCCGCAGAACGAGGACACGCTTCTGTGGCCGCGCTCGCCGTACGGCGTCGCCAAGGTGTATGGCCACTACATGACGATCAACTACCGCGAGTCGTATGGCATGCACGCGTCATCCGGAGTGCTGTTCAACCACGAGTCTCCGCGTCGCGGGCCGGAGTTCGTCACCCGCAAAGTGAGCCAGGCCGTGGCCCGGATCTCCCTCGGACTGCAAGACTCGCTCACCCTCGGCAACCTCGATGCCCGCAGCGACTGGGGTTTCGCCGGCGACTACGTCGATGCGATGTGGCGGATGCTGCAGCAAGATGTCGCCGACGACTACGTGATCTCAACGGGGGAGACCCACACCATCTCCTCCCTGCTGGATGTCGCCTTCGGTGCCGCTGGCATCCCGGACTGGACGAGGTTGGTCACCCAGGATCCGCAGTTCATGCGCCCCGCCGAAGTGGACCTGCTTATCGGCGACTCGAGTAAGGCCCGAGAGAAACTCGGCTGGGCGCCCACGGTGTCGTTCGAGCAGTTGGTCACGATGATGGTCGAGGCGGACATTGACGAACAGAAGCGCCTCGCCGGCCTGACATGACCCTGGTATTGATTACCGGCGTCACGGGACAGGACGGCTCCTATCTGGCCGAGGCGCTTGTCGCCGAGGGTGCCGAGGTGCACGGCACCACCGTCAGCGCCGACGAGGTCGCCACTCCGGGCGTCAGACTGCACCCGCTCGACCTTGCGCAGCCCGGGATCGGCGCGTTGATTCGTGAGCTGCGCCCCGATGTCATCTACAACCTGGCCGCGATCAGCTCGGTGTACGGTTCGTGGCAGCAGCCCGACCTCACGGCTCGCGTCAATGCTCTGGCTGTCGCCGAAGCGCTGAATGCCGTTCGCGAGCTCGGTGCATCCGGTCACGATGCGCGATTCGTTCAGGCATCGAGCGCCGAGATGTTCGGCATCCCCAGTGAGGTGCCGCAGCGCGAAACCACGCCAGTGCGCCCGACCTCGCCCTACGGGGCGGCTAAGGCGTACGCACATGCCCTCGTCGGCACGTATCGTGGCTCGGGAGTGTGGGCGTCATCCTGCATTCTTTACAACCACGAGTCGCCTAGGCGGCCGGAGACTTTCGTGACGCGCAAGATCACCGCGGCTGCCGCCCGGATCTCCCGCGGTCTCCAAGACCGGTTGGAGCTCGGTAATCTCGCCGCTCAACGGGACTGGGGCTGGGCACCCGATTACGTGGATGCTCTTCAGCGCGCCGCCGCAGCCGAGCATCCCGACGATTACGTCATCGCGACCGGCGTGAGCCACTCGGTCGAGGACTTTGTGCGCAGCGCGTTTGCCCGTGTGGGCATCGATGATTGGCGTTCACGGGTAGCCGTCTCTGATGAGCTGCTGCGCGCCGGTGATGCGCCCCAACAACTCGGGGACGCCACCCGGGCGCGCGAAGTTCTGGGATGGTCGCCGACGGTCGACTTCGACACTCTCGTGGCCGCCATGGTCGATCACGATCTCGAGCTCCTACTCTGAGTCGGCTCGGGCCAACGTCACGGAGTGGTCGGGCACGTAGCGGTGCAGCTCCCTCGGGGGCCGCTGGTAGCTGTCAGCCGTCGGCCGGGCCGGAATCTTGACCCTCTTGGGCTCCCGGGGCTCGTAGGGAATCAGCGACAGTAGGTGACTAATGGTGCTGAGTCTGGCGGCCCGTTTGTCGTCGGTGTCGACCGTCCACCACGGCGCCTCCGCGGTGTCAGTGCGATCAAACATGACGTCCTTCGCGCGGGAGTATTGCTCCCACCGCTTGATCGAGAGCACGTCGGTCGCGGAGAGCTTCCATCGGCGCATCGGGTCTTTTCGACGTGACCGGAATCGCTTCTCCTGTTCCTCGTCCGACACCGAGAACCAGTACTTGATCAGGATGATTCCGTCCTCAATGAGGAGTCGTTCCACAACCGGCACCTGAAGCAGGAAGCGATCGTATTCCTCGGGGGTGCAATACCCCATCACGTGCTCCACGCCCGCCCGGTTGTACCAGGAGCGGTCCATCAGCACGATCTCGCCCTTCGTGGGCAGCCGGTCGATGTAGCGCTGGAAGTACCACTGTCCTCGTTCGCGTTCGGTCGGCTGATTCAGCGCCACCACCCGCGCATGCCGCGGGTTCAGGTACTGGGCGATCCTTTTGATCGCGCCGCCCTTGCCCGCCGCATCGCGACCCTCAAAGATGACGAGGATGCGAGCATCCGATTCGATCGCCCACTGCTGCATAGTGACCAGTTCGATCTGAAGTCGCTTGAGCTCCTTCTCGTACAGCAGCTTGGGCACTCGATTCGGCATCTAGCCCGCCTCGCGCAGACCGAAGGTGCGACGGTAGTTCTGGGGCGAGGTGTTCAGCACCTTCACGAAGTGATGCCGCATGACGGCCGCCGCGCCGAATCCGGTGTCGTGTGCGATTCGCTCCAGTGACTCGTTCGTCTGCTCCAGGAGTTGTTGCGCGCGAAGTAGTCTCTGCCGATTAAGCCAGGCGGCCGGCGTCGTGCCGGTTTCCGACCTGAACCGGCGCGCGAACGTTCTACTGGACATCAACGCCTTTCTCGCGAGTTGGTCGACCGTCAGGTTCTCGGCGAGGTGCTGAAGCATCCACTCGGTTACCAGTGCAAACGAGTCGCTCGTGAACTCGGCGACCGGGTTGTCGATGTACTGGGATTGGCCGCCGTCGCGTTGCGGCGGAACGACCATGCGCCGCGCGATCACGTTTGTCGCGGCCGCGCCGAACTCCTGGCGCACGATGTGCAGTGCTGCGTCGATTCCGGCAGCGGTTCCGGCGCTAGTGACGACCTTGCGGTCTTCCACGAAGAGCACACCGGGGTCGACGCGGGTTTTCGGGTAGCGGGTTGCGAGTCGGTCGGCGTGCATCCAGTGCGTGGTCGCGCCCCGGCCGTCGAGGATGCCCGCTTGGGCGAGTGCGAATGCGCCGCTGCACACGCTCAACACCCACGCTCCGCGGGCCTCCGCCGCCCGGATCACGTCGAGGAATCGCTCATCGATCTGATCGATCTCGTGGGCGGGCACCGCGATGAGGTCAGCGTTCGCCGCGACGGACAGATCCTGGTCGATCGTCAGATCGAAGCCGAGGCTGGTTCGCACCGGTCCCGGCGTCGCTGTGGCGATCGTGAAGTCGAAAGTCGGAGCTCCGCTGTCACCCCGATCGACGCCGAAGACCTCGCAAATGACTCCGAACTCGAAGGGAGCCACCCCGGGGATGGCCAGAAGTACAACACTCTTGAGCACGAATTCTCCCTGTGGCAGTTCTGGTCAGTACGCGCCAATGCTGCCATCACTGGCGGAAAAACACAATACGTAGAATTACTGCCAGTGGGGAACTCTGTATCGGCGCTGGCTGGCAGTAGCGTTGTGGCATGACGTGGATGGTAACGGGGGGCGCTGGATACATCGGGTCGCACGTCGTGCGGGCGCTTGTCAGCGCCGGACTCGAGCCGGTCGTGCTCGACGATCTCTCGACCGGATATCGAGAATTTGTGCCGAAGGGCATGCCATTCGTGCGGGGATCGATTCTCGACGGCGCCCTCGTGCTTCAGACGCTCGAAGACTATGGGGTGACCGGGGTCATTCACGTCGCCGGCTTCAAGTACGCCGGTGTATCGGTGAGCGAGCCGCTACATACCTACGAGCAGAACGTCACCGGCACGGCACAACTGCTTGCTGCCATGGACTCCCACGGAGTCCACCGGATCGTGTTCTCCTCCAGTGCGGCCGTCTATGGCACGCCGAATGTGGATGTGGTGACCGAGGGCACCCCGAAGAATCCCCAGTCACCCTACGGCGAGTCCAAGCTCATCGGCGAATGGCTATTGCGCGACCTGGCCGTCGCGCGAGGTCTGAGACACACGAGCCTTCGTTACTTCAATGTGGTCGGCTCCGGCGATCCGACTCTGTACGACGCTAGCCCGCACAACCTGTTCCCGCTTGTTTTCACCGCCCTGGCCGAGGGTCGCACGCCCCGAATCAATGGCAACGATTACCCGACGCCCGATGGAACAGCAGTGCGTGACTACATCCACGTTTCCGATCTAGCGCTCGCACACGTTGCGGCC
>JBBQZJ010000204.1:0-4478 GCA_038207805.1 Actinomycetales bacterium
CGCCGGCTTGACCGTCGGCAATGTGGCGTTGCCCCTGGCGCTTGCGTTTGGCGTCAGTTCGGGTGCCGGCGCCGAAAGTGGGCTCGTTACCGCAATCGTCGCAGGTGTGGTCGCGGCCGTTTTCGGTGGGTCGAATATCCAGGTTTCGGGACCGACCGGTGCGATGGTCGTGGTGCTCGGTCCGATTGTCGCGATCCACGGGCCGGGGGTTGTGGCACTCGTCAGCGTGATGGCGGGTGTGGTTGTGCTCGCCGGGGGGATCTTCAAGCTGGGTCGAGTTGTCAGCTATATTCCGTGGCCGGTTATTGAGGGCTTCACACTGGGTATTGCGATCATTATCTTCCTTCAGCAGGTGCCAGCAGCGGTCGGGGTGCCCGCCGGCCCGAGCTCGAGTGCAGTGCTCGCCGCATTCGGCGCTTTTGGCGAGATTGACCTCGCCACGCTGTTCTGGGCGCTCGGTAGCGTGGGCGTGGTCGCTGTCATCATGATTCTCGCTCCCCGGATTCACCGCCGGCTGCCGGGCTCGCTCATCGGGATACTGGTGGTGTCGATCGTGGCGGCCATCGCGAACCTTCCGCTCGCCCGCATTGGCGCGCTGCCCGCCTCGCTCCCCGTGCCCGGTTTGCCGAGTGTGGATGCCGCAGTCGTCGTGTCGCTCGTCGGGCCGGCGTTGACCGTCGCAGCACTGGCTGCGATCGAGTCGCTGCTGTCGGCGAGAGTCGCGGCATCCCTCGCGGACACCGGGGCCTTCGACCCCGATCGTGAACTGGTCGGGCAGGGGCTCGCCTCCGTGGCATCCGGACTTTTTGGGGGCATGCCCGCGACCGGAGCCATCGCACGCACAGCGGTGAACGTTCGTTCCGGCGCGCGCACCAGACTCGCGGCCATCAGCCACTCGGTGGTGCTGCTGACCGTGGTTCTGCTCGCAGCGTCGATCGTCGCGCAGATACCGATCGCCGCGCTCGCGGGGGTGTTGATGGTTACGGCCGTGCGAATGGTGTCTCGCGCAACTGTGCGAAGCGTTGTGACTTCCACGCGGGGGGATGCGATCGTGTTTGTCATAACCGCGATCGTCACGGTGTCGTTCGACCTCATAGTCGCCGTCGCAATCGGGATTGCCGCCGCAGCATTTCTCGCGCTGCGGTCGATGGCCCGCTCCGGAGGGGTGCACCGCGAGGAGCTCCCCGCGCCAGCGCTGCCGGGGGACGAGCAGATCGCCCTGTTCCGTCTCGACGGCGCCTTATTCTTCGGTGCCGCAGATCGGATGATGGAGCGCGTTACGGAGATCATGAATGTCTCGGTCGTGATCATCCGGATGTCGCAAATTCAGGTGCTGGATGCCACGGGCGCGCGAGTGATCAGTGAACTCATCCATGCTCTGGAACGGCGCGGAATCACGGTTCTCGTCAAGGGCATCCAACCCGAGCATCTGGGTCTCGCAACCAGGGTGGGCGTCATCGACTCATTGCGCGACGTGCGTCACCTCTTCACCGACTTGGATGCCGCTGTGGAGCACGCTCGCAGCCACATCAAACGAGCCCCGTAGGCTACATTCATGGCCCTCGCCGTTATTCTCGCGCTCGGCGCGGCCCTCTCCTACGGTGTGTCCGACTTCCTTGGCGGCACAGCAGCGACCCGATTGCGGGTGATCCCGACCACCCTGATCAGCTACGGAGCTGGCACGGTCGCGTACGCGGTAATCGTGCTGATCACGGGTGGTCAGTGGTCGGCCGAGGTCGTGTTCTGGGGCGGCCTCGCCGGCATCGGCGCCGTCGTGGGTTTCGTCACGTTCTACGCCGCCATGGCCGTCGGCCCGATGAGCCTAGTGTCCCCGCTAGTAGCTGTGGTCAGTTCGTCGATCCCGGTCGCGGCGGCCGTAGCACTCGGTGAACGACTGAGCGCGTGGGCCTGGCTTGGAGTGGTTGTCGCGCTCGTGGCCGCCCTGCTGATTTCTTCACAACCGCGCACGGGCGGACGTCGCCTCTCGATGCGCGCGGCCGTGCTCTCGCTCGTCTCAGCAGTCTCGCTGGGCTCCGCCGTGATTGCCCTAGATCGCGCCCCGATCGAGTCGGCGAGCATCTCGGGGCTCGTCGAAATCGGCCTTGGGGTCGTACTGCTCGGCCTGGTGTGGCTCGTTGGGCGACTGATCGCTCCTGTGGGCAGGATGCTCGCCAATCTGGGTGGGCCCGTCACCGGCGCTGGCACTGCGCCCCGCAACGTCGCGGTCGCGGCATCCGCAGGGGTGCTGCTGGCTCTCGCCAACGCCGCGCTTATCGCCGCCCTTCAGTCGGGCAGCCTGGCAATAGTTTCGGTACTGGTGGGCCTGTATCCCATCGCCACCCTGCTAATGGCTCGAGTGCTGGGCGGCGAGCGGATCACGCCGGTGCAACTCACCGGAGCGGCTCTCGCCGTGGCAGCATCCGCGGTACTGGGTCTCTCGCTCGGTGGTCTCGCCTAGCTGTAGCGGGACATCCGCCACACGTTGCGGTTCTACACGGCCGCGACCAGCACGATGGCGATGAGCGCCAACTGGGCGAGATAGCGCGGCCACAAGGGGATCGCGGCCCGGCCGAACCTGTCGGGGTCTCTGGCGGCGTATGCGTTGGCCGGGAACACGGCAATGAGAAAGACGACGAGGGCGAGCCCGGCCGCGAGGCGGATGCCCGGCACGAGTATTCCGATGCCGCCGGCGATCTCGCACAACCCGGTGAAGCGAACGAGCGCAATGCCGCTCACGACCCGCTTGAGCGCGGGCGGGATCATGGCGCTCATGCCTCGCGCCGGTCCGGGCACGAAGTGCAGAATGCCCATCCCCACGAAAATGAGGGCGACCCCAACCCGGAGCACCCACTGGACTATCTCGAAGGGCTCCATCTACCCATAGTCGCACCCGGGGCGTCACATGCGCGTGCCCGCCGCGTGGAGCCGGTAAAGTTGCCGGGGTTGTGCTAGTCGCGCTCAAGGTCTCGGCTTCGCCTGTCAGCCCGCACATCCAGCCAGCACCTCAAGCCCGCAAGTCAAGCCCGCACATCCCGCCCGCACATCCCGCCCGCACATCAAGCCCGCTAGAAAAGGATTCGATCCGTGGCCAAGCCGATCGTGCTGATCGCCGAAGAACTGTCCCCAGCAACCGTCGATGCACTCGGCCCCGACTTTGAGGTGCGTTCCGTTGACGGGACCGACCGCGCAGCCCTGCTGGCCGAGCTTGCGGCGGCCGCCGCGATCCTGATCCGTTCGGCCACGAATCTCGACGCCGAGGCCATCGCGGCTGCAAAGAGCCTCAAGGTCATCGCGCGCGCCGGGGTGGGCCTCGACAACGTCGACATAAAGGCCGCGACGGCTGCCGGCATCATGGTGGTCAACGCGCCCACCTAGAACATCATCTCGGCCGCCGAGCTAACGGTCGGCCACATTCTGAGCCTGGCCCGTCACATCCCGGTCGCCCATGCCAGTCTCGCTGCCGGAACCTGGAAGCGTTAGAAGTACACCGGTGTTGAGCTCTACGAGAAAACTGTCGGCATTGTCGGTCTGGGCCGAATCGGTGCGCTGATCACCGAACGCCTGCAGGCATTCGGGATGACCGTTGTCGCCTACGACCCCTACGTGACGAGCGCGCGAGCACAACAGCTCGGGGTGACCCTGCTGACGCTCGACGAGTTGCTGGCGACCTCCGACTTCATCACCATCCACATGCCCCGAACACCCGAAACGACCGGGATGATCGGAGCAGACCAGTTCGCGCTCATGAAGCCGACTGCCTTCATCGTCAATGTGGCGCGGGGCGGACTCATCGACGAGGATGCCCTCTACGCGGCTCTCAAGTCCCACCGGATCGCCGGCGCTGGCCTCGACGTGTTCGTGAACGAACCGCCCACGGGGTCGCCGCTGCTGGGCCTCGACAACGTCGTGCTGACACCGCATCTCGGCGCCTCGACCGACGAAGCGCAGGAGAAGGCGGGCGTTTCTGTCGCCCGGTCGGTGCGCCTAGCCCTCGACGGCGAGCTGGTGCCCGACGCGGTCAATGTCGCCGGCGGTGCCATCGACCCGAGCGTGCGCCCGGGCATCCCGCTCATGGAAAAGCTGGGTCAGGTGTTTGCGGGTCTCGCAGACAGCCCCATCACCAGTATCGACGTGGAGGTGCGCGGCGAGATTGTGGAGTTCGATGTCAACGTGCTCAAGCTCGCGGCGCTCAAGGGTGTTTTCTCGAACATCGTCAGCGAGTCGGTCAGCTACGTCAATGCACCCCTTCTTGCCGAAGCACGCGGAATCCGGGTGCGGTTGTCGACCGATGTCGTCAGCGACGAGTACCGCAACCTGCTGCGCATTACGGGGTCGCTGTCCAGCGGCGCGACCATCTCTGTCTCAGGAACCCTCACCGGCACCAAGCAGACGCAGAAGCTCGTCGAGATCAACGGGTACGACGTTGAGGTGCCCCTTGCCGAACACCTCATCGTGATGATCTACACGGATCGTCCCGG
>JBBQZJ010000205.1:0-4457 GCA_038207805.1 Actinomycetales bacterium
TGTATGAGGCACGTGCCACCCTCGACGGTGGGGGTGACGGCCTCGACCTTCACCGTCGAGTCGCTGCGGATGCCTCGGCCTGGCTAGCACCCGGCGGTACGCTGTTCGTCGAGGCCAGCGCTCGGCAGGCTCCCGTAACCGCCGCGCTGTTCGAGTCGGCTGGCCTGAGCGCTCGGGTGCGCCATGACGCGCTGCGGGACGCGACCGTTATCGTCGGGCGCAACGGTTAAGCGGCCCACAGCAGTAGATTCGGGGGATGACGATCACGAGCCTTCCCCAAGCCGAGTTTGCCCCTCTCCGCGGAGGCCCGGTTCTGCGCTGGGGGGTGCTCGCCCCCGGCCGGATCGCGGCTAACTGGGTCGACGCGGTTCACGGGAACACCGATCAGAGGGTTGTCGCGGTGGCATCCCGAACGCTCGCGCGCGCAGAAGAGTTCGCCGCTGCGAACGGAATCGATCGCGCCTATGGAAGCTACGATCAACTCGTCGCCGACCCCGAGGTCGACATCGTGTACGTCGCGGCCCCACACAACTTTCACGCGGAGCTCGCCCTGCTCGCGATTGAGGCGGGCAAACACGTTCTGATCGAGAAGCCCATCGCCACCACTACTGCGGATGCCCGAGCGATTCGCGAGGCAGCGAAGGCCGCCGGTGTTTTCGCGATGGAGGCACTGTGGTCGCGCTACCTGCCGCAGAGCTCCGTGATCTCACGACTGCTCGCCGACGGCGCGCTCGGTGACGTGAGCTTCGCCGGGGCCGATTTCGGCTTCTCCGCCCCCGTGGAGCTGGACGGCCGCATGTATAGCCCCGACCTAGCCGGGGGAGCGCTTCTCGACCTCGGCGTGTACACGTCATGGTTCGCGCACTTCGTCTTCGGCGCGCCGACCAGCATCAGCGCCGCGGGTTCGCTCGCGGTCACCGGTGTCGACGCGCAGTCGATCGTCACCCTCGGCTACGGGGGCACGGCTCAAGCTGTTGTCTCCTGCAGCATGATTGCCGACACCGGTCAGCACGGGGTGATCGGTGGCTCTGCGGGCCGCATCGAGGTGGGGTCATTCATGTCGCCGAGCTCCTTCAGCCTTCACCAAGGCGGCCGTGAACCTCTCGTGTTCCCGACGCCGGAGCTGCTCTGGCATGGCGGCCTCTGCTATCAGGCCGCAGCGGCCGCGCAGTACGTGACCGACGGCCGGCGTGAGTCGCCGCTGCACAGCCTCGAGGATTCGATCGCTGTCCTCACCGTTCTCGAGACGGCACGCGCCCAGCTCGGTGTGGAGTGAACGCACGGGATGCCGCCGACCCCCTCGCGCCCTACCGCGCCCTGTTTGTGCCGATGCCCGGGGTGCTCGCCTACCTAGACGGCAACTCTCTCGGCCGGCCGCTGGCGGTATCGCTTGAGCGCGTGCAGACGTTCATGCGCGACCAGTGGGGTGGCCGCCTCATCCGTGGCTGGGATGAAGGGTGGATGGACCTGCCCCTCACCATTGGCGACGAGCTCGGCCGGGTGTGCCTGGGCGCGGCGCCCGGCCAGGTGATGATCGGCGACTCGACGACTGTGCTGCTCTACAAGGCGGTGCGGGCCGCGCTGGACGCACGCCCTGGCCGCAGCGAGATCGTCATCGATCGGGATAGTTTTCCCACCGACCGGTACGTCGTTGAGGCAATCGCGGCCGATCGCGGCTTGACGGTGCGCTGGATTGATACCGATCCTGCGGCCGGCGTCACGGCCGAACTGATCGCACCACACCTCGGGCCACACACCGCGCTGACCCTGTTCAGCTCGGTCGCCTACCGCTCGGGGTTCTTGGCCGATGTGGGACGATTCACCTCGCTGGCGCACGGCGCGGGCGCGTTCGCGATTTGGGATCTGTCGCACTCGGTTGGCTCGGTGCCCACCCTGCTCGACGAGTGGGCCGTCGACATCGCCGTGGGTTGCGGCTACAAGTACCTCAACGGGGGACCGGGTGCCCCTGCCTTTGTCTATGTTGCTGCGCACCTTCAGGGCGAACTGCACCAGCCCATCCACGGGTGGCTGGGCACTCGCGCTCCGTTCGAGATGGGCCAGGGGTATGAGCCCGCGGAGGGCATCCGGTCGTGGGTCAGCGGAACGCCGGCCGTCATCGGAATGCAGTCCATGCGGGACATGATCGCCCTTATCGACGAGGTGGGCTTGGATGCCGTGCGCGCCAAGTCAGTTGAGCTCACCCAGTACGCGATCGAGCTCTGTGACCGGCACCTGCCCGACGTGCGCCTCGCGAGCCCCCGGGATCCCGCCAGGCGGGGTGGCCACGTGACGATCGATCACCCGAGTTTTGCGGAGATGATGCCGCGGCTGTGGGCCGGCGGCGTCATCCCCGACTTCCGTCGACCAGACGGTATTCGGCTGGGCTTGTCGCCGCTGTCGACGAGCTTTGCGGAGGTCGAGACGGGCGTTTTGGCGATCCGGGACGCACTGGTAGCGAGGTAGTACCACGGTGGTGCCATCGCGTCATGGCGATGAATCGCAGGTAGCTCGGCCCGAAGCAAGGAACACCCGGGGCGGCCCACCACAGTCCGCCCCGGGGAGCTTTCCCTACTTCGCCGACCGCGCCCGGGTCGGGGTGGTGCGCTTGGCGGGAACGGCGGCCGCGAGCGCGGGGCTGACCGCGCGCGGAATGAGTCGCTCGAGTTGTGTCACGTGCTTCGGGGCTAGCTCCTCGATCGAGGCCACCTCGAGAAGTTTCATGGTGCGAACGACCTGGTCGGAGAGAATCTGGATGGTGCGGTCCACGCCCGCCCGTCCGCCGGCCATGAGTCCGTAAAGGTATGCACGGCCGATGAGTGTGAACTTGGCGCCGAGGGCGATCGAGGCCACGACATCCGCACCGTTCATGATGCCAGTGTCGACCATGACCTCGGTGTCTTTGCCGACCTCGCGCACGACGTCGGGCAGCAGATGGAACGGGATAGGAGCGCGGTCGAGCTGGCGGCCGCCGTGGTTTGACAACAGGATCCCGTCCATCCCGAGGTCGGCGAGGCGGCGAGAGTCCTCGAGGTTCTGAACGCCCTTGACGACGAGTTTGCCCTTCCACATGTCGCGGATGATCTTCAGGTCGTCGAAGTTGATCGACGGGTCCATCGCGGAGTCAAGCAACTCGCCGACGGTGCCACCGGTGGAGGAGAGCGACGCGAACTGGAGCGGAGGCGTCGTCAGGAAATCCCACCACCACCACGGCCTCGGGATCGCGTTAAGGATGGTGCCCAGCGTCAGCTGCGGCGGAATCGAGAAGCCGTTTCTCTTGTCGCGCAGTCGGGCGCCAGCGATCGGGGTGTCGACGGTGAACATCAGGGTGTCGAAGCCCGCGGCCGCTGCGCGCTCGACGAGACCGTAGGAGATCTCGCGTTGGCGCATGACGTAGAGCTGGAACCAGTTTCGGCCGGCCGGGTTGGCGGCCTTCACGTCTTCGATGGTCGAGGTGCCCAGTGTGGAGAGCGTGAACGGGATGCCCGCCGCACCTGCCGCTCCGGCGCCCGCGATCTCGCCCTCGGTGTGCATGAGCCGGGTGAAGCCCGTGGGCGCGATACCGAACGGCATCGCCGACGTGCCGCCCAGAATCTTCGTCGTCGTGTCGAGCTTCGAGACGTCGCGCAGGATCGACGGGTGGAACTCGATGTCCTCGAAGGCCTGCCGGGCGCGAGCCAGCGACAGCTCTCCCTCAGCCGATCCGTCGGTGTAGTCGAACGCCGCGGTGGGGGTGCGACGCTTTGCGATTGCCCGCAGGTCATAAATGGTGAGGGCCCCGTCGAGGCGACGCTTCTTGCCATTCAGGGTCGGCGTCTTGAACTTCATGAGTTTCATGAGTTCGACCGGGTTGGGAAACTGGCGCTTGACCATGAGGTGCCTGCTGTCCTTAGTTCTTCGGGGTGTCGAGATGGCCGAGGAGGGCATCACGTGCGGTGGCGATGTGGTCGCGGGTGAGTCGCGCCGCGGCATCCGCGTCGCCGCTCGTGATGGCGTCGAGGATGCCCTGGTGCTGGAGCAGCACTTCGCGCGCGGTCATGAGGTGGGCTGCTTGCACCTGCCCGATGCACAGCTCGACTTCGCCCATGAGCAGTTCGTGCATTCGGGTGAGGCGAGCGCTGGACTGACCGGCGACGAGCGAGCGGTGGAACGCGACGTCGTGGCGGGCAAACTCGTCACTGGTCGCGAGTGCGCGGTGGGCACTCAGTGCCTCGGCCGGGATCGTGCCCGCGATGGCGAGGCGGGCCATGGCTGCCGACTCGATCACGGCCCGGTTGTCGTAGAGGTCGACGATGTCGTCGCGGCTGAGCTCGGGTACCCGCGCCGCGCGGTGCGCTTCACGGCGCAACAGCCCGTCGGCAACGAGCTTGTCGATCGCGAGGCGAGCGGTGGGTCGTGCGACACCGAAGCGCAGAGCGATCGCCGACTCGGTAACGGCGGTTTGGGGGGGGGGGGGGGGG
>JBBQZJ010000206.1:0-4455 GCA_038207805.1 Actinomycetales bacterium
CGTGGCGCGCCGCGAGTCCGAAGCCCGTCACCACGCCATTCATCGTGGCGACCCGCAGGCCCAAGGGAAGAGTTCCGTGCTTCGAGACCGTCTCGAGCCACTTGCCCAATTCCTCGTCAACCATGGTTCTGATCACGGGAATCGAGTTGGTCGGGGTCGCCTCTACCGCCTCCGCGCCGCTCTCGGCCGCCGCGATCTTTAGCACGCGCTCGAGCAGCGTCTTGAACTGGAGCTTGTCGAAGACCTCTCGGACGGCGGTGACGTTGATGGGTTGACGCGCGAGTTGACTTGGGCCAACGGGAAGCTCGACGTCGGTGACGAGGTGATTGAGTTTGCGATTGCGCACGGCGCGGTCGCGCTGTTCGCGCAGCTTCTCGCCCACCACCCCGGTGATCTCATCGGCGTGCTCGAGCACTCCGTCTAGGCTCCCGTAGGTAGTGATCCACTTGACCGCGGTCTTCTCACCGACCTTGTCAATGCCGATGAGGTTGTCGCTTGTCTCGCCGACCAAAGCCGCGACGTCCGGATACTGCTCTGGCTCGATCCCGTAGCGCTCCATCACGGCGTCGCGGTCGTAGCGCTTCAGTTCGGAAACGCCGCGTGCGTTCGGGTACAGCAGTGTCACATCCGGCGTGACCATCTGGATCGCATCCCGGTCGCCCGAGACAACGAGCACTCGGTAGCCCTCGGCAGCCCCCCGAGTGGCCAAGGTGGCGAGGATGTCGTCGGCCTCGAAGTCCTCCTTACTGACGGTGGTCACGCCCATCGCGTGCAACGCCTGCTCCAGCAGCGGTATCTGACCCACAAACTCGGGTGGAGTGTCGCCGCGGGTGCCCTTGTATTCCGGATACTCGCGGGTGCGGAACGAGTACCGCGAGATATCGAAGGCCACGGCGAGATGGGTCGGTTTCTCGTTCTGAAGCAGAAGAATGAGCATCGACAAGAAACCGTGTATGGCGTTGGTGTGCTGTCCGTCACGGTTCTGGAAGCTGTCCACCGGCAGTGCGTAGAACGCTCGAAAAGCGAGCGAGTGGCCGTCGATGATGAGGAGGGTAGGCTTTTCGGTGTCCGACACGCAGCCAGCCTAGCCGCGCCATCCGACAGCACATGATCGGAGTAAGCCCCAGTGAAATTGCCGGAAAATCTCGATCCCGAACTCTTCACACGCTTGGTGGAAACCGGCGGTGGAGAGCTCACGGTGAAGATGAGTGTTCAGTACGTCGAGCTGTCGGCCGAACACTCGGTGGCGCGGATGCCCGTCGCGGGTAACACCCAGGTGATCGGCATCCTGCATGGTGGCGCCCATGTCGTGCTCGGTGAATCGCTGGGCTCGATTTCCTCGGCAATCCACGCCGGACCCGGACGCACCGCGGTAGGAATTGAAATCAACGCCACCCACAGCCGGTCCGTGTCGAGCGGTTACGTTACCGCCACCTGCGATGCGCTCGTTCTGGGTCGCACCTTGGCTACCCACGAGATCGTCATTCGAGACGACGAGGGACGCCGGCTGTCGACGGTGCGCATGACGAACATGCTGCTCGATTCAGAGCGCGGACCTACTTCTTAGCGCTGAGCTGTTCGATGATGGCATTCGCCACGTCGTGCATGGTCAGTCGCCTGTCCATGGAAGCCTTCTGAATCCACCGGAACGCCTCGGGCTCGGTCAAGCCCATCTTCTCGTTGAGCAAGCCCTTGGCACGATCGACGAGTTTGCGGGTCTCGAACCGCTCTACCAGGTCCGCGACTTCGGCCTCGAGTGTGATGATTTGGGCGTATCGACTCAGAGCGATCTCGATCGCCGGAAGAAGGTCACTCGGCGTGAATGGTTTTACGACGTACGCTAGCGCACCGGCTTCGCTCGCCCGCTCAACCAGTTCCTTCTGGCTAAACGCCGTGAGCAACACGACGGGGGCAATGTGGTTCTTGCTGAGGCGTTCTGCCGCCGAAATGCCGTCCAACTGCGGCATCTTGACGTCCATGATCACCAGGTCTGGCCGCAATTCGGTTGCCAGTGCAACCGCAGTTTCGCCGTCGGCGGCCTCGCCAACAACCTCGAACCCGTTGTCGCGCAGGATCTCGACAATGTCCATCCGGATGAGCGACTCATCCTCGGCAACGACAACGCGACGCGGAACGGTCACTGCGGCTTCCTGGTCAGGCACGATATGAGCCTACGGTATTCTCATCAGTGGTTGTTGTGCGCCGGATTGGCGGAATGGCAGACGCGGAGCACTCAAAATGCTTTGTCCGAAAGGGCGTGCGGGTTCAAGTCCCGCATCCGGCACAACTCACGACGAGGCCATCGGCCGTGCTGCTGTCAGCTAGTGCTCCCACACTGGCGCCGCCGCGTTGACGGCGTCACCGATAATGTGAACCCTCAAGTCATTGGTCGATCCCTGAATGCCGGGAGGAGATCCGGAGATGACAACAACCTTGTCTCCGACCTGGGCAAGGCCGCGGTCCAGAAGTTGCTCGTCAACTTGGCGGTACATCGCATCGGTGTGAGTGACGCGCTCAACCGTGAACGACTCGATACCCCAGAACAGAGCCATCCTGCGGCGAATCTCTTCATTCGGGGTAAACGCCTTCATGGGAATGCGAAAGCGCAGTCGTGACATGCGCCGGGCCGAATCTCCCGATTCGGTGAACACACAGACGTACTTTGCCTCAACAAAGTCCGCCACTTCGGCGGCGGCGAGGGTAATCGCACCGCTCTGGGTGCGCGGCTTAGTTCCGAGGGGAGCAATCCTCTCCAGTCCGTGATCCTCGGTCGATTCGACGATGCGCGCCATCGTCTGGACGGTGATGACCGGATACTCCCCCACACTCGTCTCGCCCGAAAGCATGACCGCATCAGCACCGTCAAGAATGGCGTTGGCGACGTCAGAGGTTTCGGCACGAGTTGGCACCGGGCTGGAAATCATCGACTCGAGCATCTGGGTTGCCACGATGACCGGCTTGGCCATGCGGCGAGCGAGCTCAACCGTGCGCTTTTGGACGATCGGCACGGCTTCGAGTGGAAGCTCGACGCCGAGGTCACCCCGGGCAACCATGATCGCGTCAAAGGCGTCGATGATCGCCTCGAGGTGATCAACCGCCTGCGGCTTTTCGATCTTTGCAATGACCGGAACCTTGCGACCCTCTTCGGCCATGATCTCGTGCACCCGGATGATGTCGTCGGCATTGCGCACGAACGACAGGGCGATGAGATCGGCGCCGAGCTTGAGCCCCCACCGCAGGTCATCCTCATCCTTCTCGGATAGCGCCGGCACATTGACGGCCACGCCAGGCAGATTGATGCCCTTGTTGTTGGATACCGCCCCGCCGACGATTACCTCGGTGGTCACGACCGGTCCGTCAACGGCCGTCACCTTGACCTTAACCTTGCCGTCATCGATGAGGAGGAAGTCGCCGGGCGAGACGTCGTCGGGAAGGCCCTTAAAAGTCGTACCCGACAGTTCTTTGGTGCCCACGACATCTTCGGTGGTGATCTTGAAGATGTCACCAACCTCGAGTTCGTACGGTCCATTCTCGAACTTGCCCAACCGGATCTTGGGACCCTGCAGGTCGACCATGACCGCGACTGCACGTCCCGAATCGGTTGCGGCCTGACGAACGTTGGCGTAGACCTCCTCGTGCACGGCGTACGAGCCGTGACTGAGGTTCATCCGTGCGACATCGACCCCTGCATCGATAATGGCTCGGATATTTTCGTAGCTCGATGTCGCCGGCCCGAGAGTAGCGACGATCTTGGCTCGTCTCATGACTTCCTTCTGTGGTGGTGGTGGTGCTGCGTGGTGGTGGTGGTGCGCTGCCCCGATCGAGACCTAGATCGAGATGGCGTGATCCGTGGGGCGGACCGGGAATGGCAATTGTGTCTGTCCTTCAAGGTAGCGATCAACGGCCGATGCCGCTGCACGACCTTCGGCGATCGCCCAGACTATGAGCGACTGGCCGCGCCCTGCATCCCCGGCGACGAAGACACCGGGTTCGCTCGTCGCGTACGTATCGTCGCGCTCGATCGTTCCCTTGTCTCCAAAGGGCACCGGCATTTGCTGGCGAATTGTTTCGCCGTCCGGCCCGGTGAAACCGAGCGCGAGTAGAACTAGATCGGCTGGGATCTCCCGTTCAGTACCCGACTTGGGCACCCGTCGCCCGTCGAGGTACTCCGTTTCCGCCACTCGGATGGCCCGAACCTCGCCCGCACTGTTCGCGAGAAACTCAACGGTCGAGGCGAGGTAGACACGCTCGCCACCCTCTTCGTGCGCACTCGACACCTCGAACAGTGTGGGATCCATCGGCCACGGCTGGTGCTCCGCCCGCTCAGCGGGCGGTTGAAGACCAATGGCAAGGTTCGTGACCGAGAGCGCCTGCTGGCGGTGGGCCGTGCCGATGCAGTCCGCGCCCGTATCGCCGCCGCCCAGAACAACGACGTGCTTGCCTTCGGCGGTTATC
>JBBQZJ010000207.1:0-4438 GCA_038207805.1 Actinomycetales bacterium
ACCTCAAGATGGAGGGCTCCTGGCACGTGTACCACCACGGATCGAAGTGGTTCAGACCCGAATTTCAGGCGCGCGCGATCCTCGGCACCGAGGAATTGCTCGCCGTGGGTTTCGAGCTGGGGCAATTCGAGGTGCTACTAACTGCCGACGAAAGCAAGGCCGTCGGATACCTCGGTCCCGACCTCCTCGGCGCGGACTGGAATCCCGATCGGGCTCTCGCCAACCTGCTGGCCGACGGCGAACGAGAGGTGGGCTTAGCCCTGCTCGACCAGAGAAATCTTGCCGGCCTGGGCAACGTCTACCGGGCTGAGCTTCTGTTTCTTCGCGGACTGCTTCCCACTCGGCCCGTCGGCGAGGTCACGGAGCCGGAGAAGCTGGTCGAGCTTGCATGGCGGCTCATTGAGGCAAACAAGGACCGCGCTGTGCGCACGACGACCGGCAGGTTGACCGGTGAGCGGCTCTGGGTCTATGGCCGCACCGGCAAGCCGTGCTTCCGCTGCGACACCCCCATCGAACACGGTCAGCTTGGCGATACCGAGTTGCAACTGCGTGATGTGTGGTGGTGCCCCAGCTGCCAACGCTGAAGTCGGCCGCCCTGAGCTAGAAGTCGAGCACAAGCTCGGGAGTGAGCGCCCGTGAAACACACGGATACATCACGCTGAGGGAATCTTTCTCGTCATCGGACATGACCGAGTCAAGGTGCTCCGGCGTGCCAGAAATCACGCGCACTTCGCAACTGCCGCACACACCTCGTCGGCACGAGCCAAGAACGGGCATCCCGTTGCGCTCGAGAACCTCGAGAACGGTCTCGTGCGTGCCGACTGTGAGCTGCAAACGACTACGGGTGAAGCTCAGTTGCAACTCCTGGTCCGGGATGCTCGGCGCCCGCTCGAGGGGAATGAAACGCTCCAGGTGCAGGCGAGACGGTGGCACGGCCCCCGCGACCGCAGCCATGAGGGATTCTGGGCCGCAGCAGTACACCTCGGTGGTGTCGGTTGTCGTGAGGCGAGAGAAATCGGGTGGGGCGGCACTCTCGTCGGAGGCGTGAATCCGCACCCGCCCCGGGTAGGTAGCTTCCAGCTGGGCGGCGAACGCCATGGCCCTGCGGCTGCGACCCACGTACATCAGCCGCCACTCGCGCGGTGCGGGCAGCGACTCGATCATCGCCTTGATCGGCGTGATGCCGATCCCACCCGCGATGAAGAGATACTCACGTGCCGGCTCGAGCTCGAAGTGATTGAGCGGGCCCGATACTTCGATCGTCGACCCCGGAGTGATGGTTGTGTGAATCCACTCGCTGCCGCCGGCGGAGTCCTCGGTGAGAAGCACAGCCAGATCGTAGTAGTGCCGCTCGCCCGGATCGCCGCACAGCGAATACTGCCGTTCGAGACCGTTGCCCAGATGGAGCGTGACGTGCGATCCGGGATACCAGATCGGCAGCATCCCACCACCGAGCGCGACGAGCCGCAACCCCATGACCCGCTCGGCGATCAGTCCCGCTCCGGCAACGACCATGGTGCGCGTGTCGATCTTGGGCGGTGACAGCCGAACTGCCGACGTGTGCGGCGGAACCCACACCTCCGCTTTCGCGGCAGTACGGGTGCGATTGCTGACCGCGATTCGGATGACGGTGGCGGCCGCGGTGAGGCCGATGAGACTGAAGGCGAGAATCTTGTAGCCGAGCGCGCCAACATCCGTGCCGGCGAGCCCCGCATGGAAGCTCGTGAGCAACACCGCTGCGTAGCTGGCGTAGTGCAGGCCCTTCCAGAACTTGCGAGGAAGTCGGTGCATGATCATCGACGACCCCTGAACGGCGATCAGGAGGTAGAACCCGACGACACCAAGCGCCACGGCAAGGGGCCGGTAGTCGGTTGCAAACGGCACGAACACTTCGACCGGCGTGAACTTCAACCAGCCATCGAGCATGAGGGTAGCCATGTGCAGCAGCACCATGATCACCGAGAGCCCACTAAGAAACTTGTGCAGATCGTGAAGCCATCCCGGGTTGTCGATGCGGCGCAACAGCCGGGTGGAGAGCAAAATGCCCCAGATCACCGAGAGCGTCAGCAGAACCCAGGCGATCAGCGCGCTGGCTCGCGTGATGTACCACCACAGGTGTGGGTCGCTCAGGTTCATGCGTAGTCCGTCCAGTTCGTCGAGGTGAGCTGAGCTCCACTGGCGTCGATCAGCAGCGCAGCGCCACCGACCTGTGGTAGCCAGGCGAGAAAATCCTCGGGATCACGAATGAACCCCGACTTGGCCAACGCTTCGGCACGGGCCCCGGTCGCCGCAATGACGGTCACGGTCTGGATGTCGCTAACCACGCTCGACCCCGTCACCGGGTCGATCAGATGGTGGCGCTGCCCGTCAACTGTGGTGAAGCGACGCTTGAGTTGGCTCGAGGTGACGATCGCGCCGCTCGCGATTCGCACCGTCCCCAGGTGTCGGGCGGTGTCGAAGGGGTCTTCCACGCCCAGCACCCAGGCGGCGCCATCTGGAGCCTCGCCCGCTACAACAATGTCGCCGCTAACTTCGGCCATGATTCCCCACGCCCCCTCGGCGAGCGCGAGCTCACACACGAGGTCGGCGGTTAGTCCCTTGCCAATGCCTCCCGCATCTAGGGTCGTTCCCAGCGGCATCCGAACCGTCGTTCCGTTCGTCTCAATCAGGCCGAGGTGCCCGGGCGCTGTCGCCGACGGAGGAAGCACAGTCATCAACTCGGGAGCCACCGCGGAAGCGGCGTACCCGGACCGGATGATGGCGGGCAGCAGTGTCGGGTCGAAGTCATTCGCCGTAAGGTCTGAGGCGCCCCGCATCGCCTCGATCAACTGAATCGTTAGCGGATCTACCTCGACGGGTTGGCCTTGCGCCCAGTTCAGTCGGCTGATATCGCTGTGCGGAAGAAACCGGCTCCACAGGGCCTCACACCGGTCGGCGAGCGCAAAGGCCCGATCGACCGATTTCTGCGACGCGCCGACAAGACTAAGGGTGGCGTGGCCACCCATCAGCGGCCGTCGATCGGTCACGACCGGAGGTCGCGTGCCGGAGGCAACATGCACGGCGTTTACTGCATCCCGAGCAAGCGACCCGGTGCTCACTTAGCCGCCAGACCCGCCCGTGGTGCCGCTCACTGGTGCTGGGGCTGGGGCCGGGGCCGGAGCGGGCGCCGCTGCCGGTGCGGGCGCCGCTGCCGGGGCGGGCGCAGGTGCCGGCGCAGCAGCCGCAGGGGTATCCACGACCACCGGGGCCGGGTCGACAACAGCGGCCGGTGCCGGCTGTGCGACCGGAACGGCTGGGGGTGGTGCAGCGTTCAATCCTGCTGCGAAACCGCGGGTCAGGGCCTGAGTACCACTGGCAGCATCCTGCGCTTGCGCTGCCGTTTGGAATCCGACGACTCCGCCCACCAGCGCAAAGGTCGAGAGCATCCCAACGAGTGCACGCGTTCCCCCCGCCGGGTGCGAGTTAGTCATCGTGCTCGGTCTCGGGGGGTTCGATCTCATCGTCGTGGCCGTCGTCTTCCGGCGACGTGGAGCTTGGGCTCGGGGCCGGAGGTGCGGTTTCCGTACCACCGCTGGAACCCGACTGGTTGCCACCCGAGGTGCCGGAGGAATCGTCAGTGGACTCGACGGTGGGCGAAGGCGTGGGTGTCTGGGTGGGTTCGGCGGTCCCGGTTGGGTTGGGCTTGCCGGTGGAATCGAGAGTCGGAACGAGAACCTCGGTTGCCTGGCCAATCGTGCTCTGACCAAACGACGCCAAAGTGCTGCTGTTGACGGCTGCGGCCGCTCCGGCCGTGGCGAGCACTCCGACGATAGATAGGGCGATCACCGCTGAGGATTTCATGTCTTCACCCTACGAGGGGCTCGTACAGCACGGAGCCGTCGAATATCCAAGATCTGTCAAAGATCCCGCTGCTGCACGCATTGTGCTGCCCGTGCACCCACAATTGACCATGCGCGTTTTGGTGGTGGAAGATGACGCGTCAGTCGCGGACGGCATCCTCGACGGGCTCATGCAGGCGAGCTTCGAGGCGTTGCATGTTTCGACCGGTGCTGCCGGTTTGGCCGCGCTAGATTCGTTCCAACCCGACCTTGTGCTACTCGATCTCGGCCTGCCCGACATGGACGGCACCGAGGTGTGCCGGGGCATCCGCGCCGTCTCTCTCACCCCGATCATCGTGGTCAGTGCGCGAGACGATGAGATCGACCGCGTGGTGGCGCTCGAGATGGGGGCCGACGACTACGTCGTTAAACCGTTCGGGATGCGGGAGCTGGTCGCACGCATCCGAGCGGTCACGAGGCGTACAGCCTCAACGCCGCACGATGACACAGAGACACGCACCTTCGGACCGCTGGTGATTGACATCCGTCGGCAGAAGGTGGCGCTCGATGAGCACTCCGTCCACCTGACGGCGAAGGAGTTTGATCTGCTCGTCTACCTG
>JBBQZJ010000208.1:0-4430 GCA_038207805.1 Actinomycetales bacterium
GCTGGAGATTGTGTCTCGGCGCGCAGCCCGCGGAGTGCTGATTCCGTCATACAAAACTCTCGTCATCGGCCGGCGATGACCGACATCCTTCAGGCAGTGTTCGACGCCTGCAACCGCACGCCCGACGCCCCTGCCCTGACCGTGCGCGGAACGACGCTGCTCTACCGCGACCTTCTCGCGGCCGTGAACAACGTGTCCACCGCCCTCACCGCCGCCGGGCTGGTGACGGGGGACCGCGTGCTGTTCAGTGTGCGCCCGGGCATCGATGCCGTGTGCCTCGCGCTCGGCATCATCGCGGCGGGAGGCACTGTGGTGTTTGCTGATCCGGGGGCCGGCGAAACCTTGTTCCGCGCGCGGGCGACACTCGCCGCACCCCGCTGGGTCGCCGCCGAATCGGTGCTGTACGCGGCGTCATCCGGTGCGCTGCGCGGGATCGCCCGACGCCGCGGCATCGAGCTGCCGGACTATTCCACGGTGGTTCCGGATGCCCGGCACCTCGTCACCGGACGGTGGTTGCCGGGGGTGCCGCATGGCGCGCTGCGCGTGTCCCGCTGGGTGAGTAGGGCGCGAGGAGCACTTATCGAAACCGCGCCCGGGTTTCGACCGGCCCCCGCGCCGCTACTCGACCGAGGCGACGTCGAGGCGTTGATCATTTTCACCTCCGGTACGACCGACCACCCCAAGGCCGTGGTCCACTCCCGCACCTCCCTCGGTACGGGACTGGACGACTTCGCGACCGCTGTCGGCTTGGTGGCGGGCGAACGGGTGCTCACCGATCAACTGATGGTGGGCATCCCGGCCCTGATTGCCGGGGCGCACTGGATCATGCCACCCGCCGGTGCCGACCCCGGAGCGCGGCCCGAACGATACCTCGACCTGCTGCCGGCCGCAGACGTGCTGTTCGCGGTGCCCGCGGCACTCGACGCCCTGCTGCGGATGCTCGAAGGCACCCGACCCCTCGCCCTGCGTGCCCTCATCGTCGGGGGAGCGCCGGTGCTGCGCCCGTTGCTGGCGCGCGCCCGAGCGCAGTTGCCGGGAACGGTGATCCGCGCCGTCTACGGCATGACCGAGATTCTTCCGGTGGCGATCGCCGACGGCGACGAGAAACTGGCCTACGAGGGCGACGGCGACTTCGTGGGTACGCTCGCACGCCATGTGTCGGCGCGGATCGATGCGGGCGAACTCGTGGTGTCGGGCGACGGCCTCGCGCTGAGTTACCTCGGCGAATCGCCGTTGACCGAGGTGCGCACCGGAGATCTTGCCCACATCGACGACTACCGCGTCATTCTGCGCGGCCGCAGCAAAGACATGTTCATCCGGGGTACGACCAACGTCTATCCGGGTCTGTACGAGCCGGTCATCGCGGGGCTTCCCGGGGTGGCGGATGCGGCCTTGGCGGGCATCCCGAATGAGATCGGTGACGACGAACTGGTACTGGCGATTGTCGCAGGCCCCGGCTTCGACGAGTCGGCCCTGCGTCGGGCGCTCCCGGGCCTCATCGATGCGGCGGTACTGCCCGATCGCGTGGCACTCGTGACCGAGTTCCCGCGGTCCGGCCGCAGCAACAAACTCGATCGGGACGCCCTCGCCGCGATGCTCGAGAGGATGCCGTCATGAGAGTCGCGGTCACGGGCGCCAGCGGATTCGTCGGGGGCGCCGTTGCCACCACCCTCGTCGAGCGCGGGCACGATGTCACGGGCTTCGGTCGACGGCCGGACGGCTGGTCGAATCCGGAGGCACGCTATGAGTCGTGGGACCTGACCGCCGGCCCCCGCCCGAGCAATGTGGACGCGGTCGTGCACTGCGCTGCGCTCGCCGACGACTGGGCAACCCGCGGCGACGCGATGCGTGCGAACCAGGTCGGCACTCGCAACGTGGTTGCTAGTTTTCCGGATGCCCGCATCGTGCACATCTCCACGTCGAGTGTCTATGACGCATTCACCCCGAGCGTGCGGGTTGCCGAGACTACCGAACTGCCTCGCCGTTTTCTCAGCAACTACTCGGAATCGAAGGCCGCTGCAGAGCTCGAGACCGAGGGCTACGACTGCGTCATCCTGCGCCCGCACGCGGTCTACGGGCCCGGCGACACGACCCTCCTGCCGCGCATACTTGCTGCGGTGCGCGGCGGGCGGCTGGTACTTCCGGAAGGCGCCGAGGTGCGGCACACTCTGACCCACATCGACAATCTGGTCGACGCCGTCGAGCTCGCTCTGGTTGGCCCCACCGGCATCTACAACGTGGGCGACGACAGCGACGTCTTGCTCGCGGCGGTGCTGCGCGAGTTCCTGGCCCGACGGGGGCGGCCGGATGTCGCGATCGCCTCGATCCCGTACGCCGCCGCGTTTACGGCCGCTGCCGCCCTCGAACGACTGCACCTCGTCACCCGCGCCGGTCGCCCCCGGATCACCCGCTACGCGGTGAGCCAACTCGGGCTCGAGCGCACCTTCGACCTGTCGGCAGCTCGCGACAAGCTGCGCTATCGACCGAGGCCGACGAGCCTGGATGGCGCCGAGCACTGGTGATCGAGCATCCGACCTTCGACTAGGCCCTCCGCACAACAAGCGAGGCATACGCCGGGATCAGTACGCGACGCCCATACCGCCGTGACACCACGCGGAACGGGCGGCCGCCGCCCAGCAGCAGGTCGAGCATGCCGGCGAGTTCCGCACGGGCGAGCGGGCCGCCGAGGCAGAGGTGTCGCCCCGCCCCGAACCAGAGTTGGCGGTTCTGCGGGATGTACTCGCGGTCGACCCGGTACTCGCCGGCGAGGTTATTGGCGGTCCAGGTGAGCACCATGATGCGCTCGCCCGCGACGAGCGTGCGCCCGGCGATCGTGACGTCGGCCAGCACCGATCGACCGATGACGGGTGCCGGAGACGTGACCCGCAGTGCCTCGCGGATGGCGTTGTCCCGCCACTTCGGATTCTCCAGCAGCCGATGCTGCTCGCCGGTGTCGAACAGGAGAGCCGCCATTCGCGCCATCGCGGACGCTGCCGTCTCCGTTCCCGCGACCATCAACAGGGTCGACAGCCCGCGCGTCTCTTGGAGGGTCAGTCCGAGTTCGCGGCACCGACCGATCACGGTATCCCCGGGGGCCGTTGCGAAGGCATCCTCGATATGGCCTGTGAGTCGTTCGACAATAGCTCGCGCGGTCGCGATCTTGTCGGGTGGCAGCACCGTGTCCGCGGTGGTCCCCAACGCGATGGATGCCAGTTCCTCTCCCGTTGCGAAAATCTCTCGGTAAGCGGCATCCGCGTCGGTCCCCGTGGAGTGGGGGGTCGGCATGGAGTGCGGGGTCGGCATGCCGAGCAGTGCGACGACCATCTGCCCCACGAGGATGCGGGAGAGGTCGGCGAGGTCAAGCTCGCCGCCGGAATCGAGCACCGCCCGTGCCTGCCCGAGCCTCTCGCCCCATGCGCGCTCGACGAACGCCGCACTGGTTTTCTCGGTAAACAGTTCGCGGCTGCGGGTGCGCAGATCGTAATGGCCGGGGCCATCGAACAGGTCGTAGACCCAGTTGCCGAGGATCTGTGCCCACAGGTGTCCGACCCCGCCCTCGCTCAGCAGAGTGAAGTGGTCGGGATCGTTGAGAACGGCCCGCGCGGTGAGCGGGTCTGCGGTGATCCATCCCAGCCGAGGCACGCGCAGGAGAGGTCGAGCGAACATCCCGAGCCAGTTGAGCACCGGTAGCGCTGGCCGCGCCGCCACCAGCAAGCGGTGCTCGTGCGCCTTAGCGCTGAATCCGACGCCGTCGAGAAGCGGGTTCAGCACGCGCTCGCGGGTCGGCGCGACGAGATCCTCTGCAACGGGCATGGCTCCAATCTAGCTAGGGTGGTCGGCATGACGGACGTGCGGGCGCGGTATCGGAAGGTCTTTGTCGACGGCAGCAACACCGAGCGGCTCACGTTCTTCAGCGACGCGGTGTTCGCGATCGCCCTAACCCTGTTGGTCGTCGACCTCAAGATTCCCGAGGACGGCTCCGGCACAGCGTGGGCGGTGATCGTCGATCAGTTCCCCGGTTTTCTCGCGTACGCCCTGTCGTTCGCGATCATTTCGGTCAACTGGATCGCGCACCACCGAAAGTTCCGCGTCATCCGAGCCCACGATGGGCCCCTGATGCTTATCGATCTTGTGCTGCTGTTCGTCGTGGCCTTTGTGCCCTTCCCCACTCGCTTGCTGAGTCAGTACGGCGATCAGCCTGCCGCGGTCGTGCTGTATGCCGGGGTGGTTGGTCTGCTGAGTCTGTTGCAATATGCGCTATGGGCGTGGGCCTGGCGGCACGATCTCGTCGAGAAGCAGGTCGATCTCGCGCTGTACCGCTACAACCGCGACATGCAATTCGCAACAGTCGGGGTGTTTTGGGTTTCGATTCCCCTCGCGCTATTTGTGAGTGCCGAGTGGGCGATGTATCTCTGGATTGTGTTGTTTCC
>JBBQZJ010000209.1:0-4411 GCA_038207805.1 Actinomycetales bacterium
CGCCTCCGCGAAGCTGACGTGGTCCATCTTCTGCAAAAACGTGAAGACGTCCCCACCCTCGCCGCAGCCAAAACAGTGGTAGAAACCCACCTGGGGCCGAACGTGGAAGCTCGGACTGCGCTCCTCGTGGAACGGACAGAGGCCCTTCATCGACCCGCCACCGGCGCTCTTGAGGGTGACGTAGTCGCCCACGATGTCGGCGAGGTTGATGCGCGACCTGACCTCGTCGATATCGCTGCGTTTTATCAGGCCGGCCACGAAATTATTGTAGGCGGCTCAGCCGACGAGGCGGCCGTGCCATGCTCCGGCGGACTGGTCGGTGAGCGATGCGACCTGGTCAACCACCGCACGCTTGCGCTGTTCGTCGGTGCCGGCGGCATCCCAGTCACCCCTGAAGCCCTCGTCCAGGTTGTGCGGTGCGCTCCACAACAACACGTCTGCGAGTTCGGCCAGCATGTCGCGCTGTTGCGCGTAGATCGGTCGGCGAGAGTTTGTCGACATGACGAACGCCGCGACGATGCCCTTGAGCACCGCGATCTCGGCCAACACTTCCCGGGGCACAACCACGTCGGCACCGAACCGCGCCAGACTGCCGGAATACGCCTCACGAGTCGCCTGAGTAGCGGCTCCGGCGAAGCGCCCGATCAATTGGCTCGTGAGATTTTTCAGCCTGCCGTGGGCCTGCCTGCTCCCATCCCAACGATCAATCCAGACATCAAGGGCATCGAGACGGTCGAACGCCGCGATCAGCTCGTCATGACCCAACTCGCCGCCGATCCATTCGAACATCGAGTTCACCAGATCGTCGTGGTCGACGCGGGCGCCGAGCGCCGTCACGTCGACGTACCCCCCAACAATCGCATCCTCGAAATCATGTACCGAGTAGCCGATATCGTCGGAAAGGTCCATGACCTGTGCTTCGATGCACCGACGGCGGTCGGGGGCATCCCGCCGCAGCCACTCAAACGCTGCGGTGTCGTCGTCGTAGAAACCATACTTGCTTCGCCCGCTCGGATCGGGCACCCCCTGTGACCGTGGCCACGGATACTTGCAACTGGCATCGAGGCTCGCGCGCGTGAGGTTGAGACCGTAGCTAGCTCCATCCGGTCCGAACACCTTCGGCTCGATGCGGGTGAGCAGCCGGAGGGTCTGCGCATTGCCCTCAAAGCCACCGATGTCTGCTGCCCACTCGTTGAGTGCGCGTTCGCCGTTGTGCCCAAACGGCGGATGCCCGAGATCGTGGGCGAGGCACGCTGTGTCTACCACGTCGGGGTCGAGCCCCAGGCTGTCGGCCAACTCGCGACCGACCTGCGCAACTTCGAGGGAGTGCGTCAACCTGTTGCGCGCGAAATCGAGTCCTGCCGCCGGGCTCAGCACCTGGGTCTTCGCCGCGAGCCGGCGCAGCGCACTCGAGTGCAACACTCGGCCCCGGTCGCGGGCAAAGTCGCTCCTGCGGCTGGAGTGTTGTTCCGGAAGCCACCGTTCGGTGTCCGCCTCGGAATAGTCGGGCGACACCGGCCCAGGGACCGGCCTATCCGCCACTGGTGTTGAGTTCGGCTTCGGCGAGCGCGGCGCGGTGGGTCTCCTGAAGTTCACGACTGTCAAGCCAGCCGGAGGGCAGGCTCGGACTCTTGGGACTGCCCGCCCTCCCGCGCTGCCCCTCGGCGTCGGCGCCGGGGTACGCCTGATCGTGATCGAGTTGAGCGAGCAACTCGTCGAGCTGTGCGAGATCCTTCACCGTGGCAAGAGCCGCGCGCAGTTCGCCGCCGACCGCGTAGCCCTTGAAGTACCACGCGACGTGCTTGCGGATGTCGCGGCACGCTCGGTCCTGCTCCTCAAAGAACTCGACCAGCAATTCGGCGTGACGTCTGAACGCGGCTGCTACATACCCGAGGCTCGGCTCGGCCTTGCGGGTTTCGCCACGGAACGCTGCGGCAAGGTCACCGAACAACCAGGGGCGACCGAGACATCCCCGGCCAACAACGACACCATCGCATCCCGTTTCGTAGACCATTCGCAGGGCATCGTCGGCGCTCCAGATGTCACCGTTGCCGAGCACGGGCGTGCCGGTTGCTGCCATTTTCAACTTCTCGATTGCCGACCAGTCGGCGGTGCCGGAATAGAACTCGGCCGCTGTGCGGGCATGCAGAGCGATTGCAGCCACGCCCGCGCCTGCGGCCGCGCGGCCTGCTTCGAGATAAGTGAGATGGTCGCTGTCGATGCCCTTACGCATCTTTACCGTCAGCGGAACGGGTCCCGCCGCCTTCACCGCGCGTTCCACGATGTCCCGGAACAGGTCACGCTTCCAGGGGAGGGCCGCTCCCCCGCCCTTGCGAGTGACTTTGGGTACCGGGCATCCGAAATTGAGGTCGATGTGGTCTGCCCGGTCTTCGGCGACCAGCATCGTGACGGCCTCGGCGACCGTCGTGGGGTCGACCCCGTAGAGCTGGATGCTGCGCGGCGTCTCGGACTCATGGTGTCGGATCAGGCGCATGCTCTCGGGGGTTCGCTCCACCAGCGCTCGACTGGTGATCATCTCACTCACATAGAGACCGGCGCCGTACTCCCGGCACAGTCTGCGAAACGCTGTGTTGGTGATACCCGCCATCGGCGCGAGCACAACCGGAACATCGAGGGCGATCGGCCCGATGCTCAGAGTCGGCGTGGGAGCCGTGAGAATAGTCACGTGGCAATTCTCCCAGACAAATCCGGTACCGAGCGTGTCACCGACGATGCACGAGCTCGGGGTATCCCGATCGAGGTAGTGAGGCGGCCCCCTGCCGCTTCGCTTGAGCAGGCCGCCGAGATCCTCGGGGTCGCCCCGAGCGCGATCGTAAAATCGCTCGTGGTCAAGCGACACGATGGTACCTTCCTCTTCGCGCTTATCCCCGGCGACCGCCAGATCTCGTGGGCAAAGCTTCGCGCCGTGGTTGGGGTCAACAAACTACAGTTGCCCGATGCGGCACTCGCACTCGAGGCCACCGGGTATGAGCGAGGCACGATCACGCCGCTGGGTAGCACCACGGCGTGGCCCGTATACGCCGATGGACGGATGCTCGGTTCTCGTGTCGCGCTCGGCGCCGGCGAGCACGGCTACAGCGCGTGGGTAAACGCCGACGACCTCATTCGCGGACTTGATGCAACCGTCGCTGACATTAGCGACTGATCGGAGGCACCCTGTGGCAATCGACGAGACTCACCCCAATGTGGTGCGATTCGACAACAAGCTCTGGGTGAGCCTGCTGCCCCGCGAGCAACTGTCGCAACAGCTTGCCGCGCAGAAGTCGTGGGACGATGCCAACGCCCGTGCTAACCGCTGGGCCCTAGCCATCGGAATCGGCGCTGTGGCGGGAGCGGCCCTGTGTTATCTCATCACCCGGTTGCTCGGTGCCCCGCCGGTTCTGAACCTGTTTCTGCTTCCGGTGGGATTTGCGATTGGCGCGGTTCTCGGTGGGCTGGTCAACGAGCGTCTGCGTCCGAGTAGGCCGGCGGATGCCGCCCTGGGACCGCGACCTCTGGTCGATGAAATGACGCGCATCCCGCGGCGAGTGGCCTCGACGGCTGAGCGGTCGATTGGCGCGCAAGAGCTCATCGAGCTCTCGACCCCTGGACGTGGCCCGAACGGGGGATCGAGATAGTTCCGGCCAGTTTCTATGCTGCTGGATGGGGGTAACCACTTATGACCGATCTGCATAAGAATGACCCGGCACCTCAGCCGACACTGCCCGTTGCCGGCTGGTACCCGGACCCTACCGGCACCGACACCCTGCGGTGGTGGGGCGGATTGGCGTGGACCGAGCACCTCAAGCCCGTCGAACAGCCAGTTCGGTAGAACTCGATGACTGACACGCAGCAGGGAACACTACCCGCGGCCGGCTGGTACGCCGACCCAGCGGAGGTCGATCGACTCCGGTGGTGGGGCGGATTGGCGTGGACCGAGCACGTCATGGCCGCACAGCCTCAGCAGGATCCGTTCGAGGAAATCTCCACCACTCCGTCATACGGCTCCTCTCAGGGTTACGTGCCGTTTGCCAGCGAACGCACTAGGCATCACGGTTGGACCGACTACGAGACTCCCAAGGCCGCCAATACCGCCGCGATCTGGGTACTCGCATGCTCCCCGGTTTTCGTTGTCGCTGTGCAGGTTCTCCTCGGGGGCTTCGGGCTGATTCCCTCGCCCTTCTCCCTGTCGGCTCAACTCGTGTCGACTGCACTCATCGTCGGACTGATCGTCTGGGACCGCCTAGCGCTGCGCGGTCTCGGCTTGACTCCAGCGTCGGCCTGGTGGCTGTTGCTACCCAGTCCGATCGTCTACTTGATCGTTCGACGAGTGGGTCTCAAGCGTCAGGGAGTCATTTCCAATGCCCCGGGCAACGTCTACGTCCTGGTGCTCCTCGCGTCGGTCGGCATG
>JBBQZJ010000210.1:0-4355 GCA_038207805.1 Actinomycetales bacterium
CACGCGGGCCGTGAATTGACTCGAGCAAACTCATGTCACAAGCCTAGACGAGGGACCTTAACACGAACTGCAGGATTCCGCCGTTGCGGTAGTAGTCCGCTTCACCCGGTGTATCGATCCGCACAACTGCCTCGAATTCGATCGTCGCCTTGCCGGACTCGGACTGCTCACTCGGTGACGCCGTCACACGAACTGTTTTCGGCGTGGAGCCAGTGTTGAGCTCAGTGATCCCGGAAATCGAGACCACTTCCGTACCGTCAAGGCCGAGGGAGTCGGCAGTTGCTCCCGCCGGGAACTGAAGCGGAATTACTCCCATTCCGATGAGGTTCGAGCGGTGGATTCGCTCGAACGTCTCGGCGATCACGGCTTTTACGCCCAACAGTGATGTTCCTTTTGCCGCCCAGTCCCGACTCGAACCTGACCCGTATTCCTTGCCCGCGAAGATCACGAGCGGCGTGCCTGCCGCCTGATAGTTGGTGCTCGCGTCGTAGATGAAGGCTTGCGGGGCATCCGGCAGGCTGAAGTCGCGGGTGAATCCTCCCTCGACACCATCAAGCAGCTGGTTGCGCAGCCGAATGTTGGCGAATGTTCCCCGGATCATCACCTCGTGGTTACCGCGTCGCGATCCGTAAGAGTTGAAGTCGTTCCGGTCGACGCCGTGGGCCTGAAGATAGGTTCCAGCAGGGCTGTCAGCCTTGATCGAACCGGCGGGGCTGATGTGGTCGGTAGTGACCGAGTCTCCGAGCTTGGCGAGCACCCGGGCGCCGGTGATGTCCGACACGGGAGAGGTCTCCATCGTCATGCCATCGAAGTAGGGGGGCTTGCGCACGTAGGTGGAGGTGGCATCCCACTCGAAGACCTCGCTGTCGGGCGTCGGCAGTGAACGCCAGCGCTCATCCCCGTCGAAGACCTCGCCGTATTCCTTCGTGAACATGCCGGTGTCGATTGACGAGTCGATTGTTGCCTGCACCTCGGCCGAATCGGGCCAGATGTCTCTCAGGAACACATCTTCGCCATCGCTGCCGACGCCGAGTGAATCCTTCTCGAAGTCGAAGTTCATTGACCCTGCGAGCGCGTAGGCAATAACGAGGGGAGGACTGGCAAGGTAGTTCATCTTGACGTCCGGGCTGATGCGTCCCTCGAAGTTGCGGTTGCCGGAAAGCACAGCGGTGACCGCGAGGTCGTTGTTGTTGACGGCTGCAGTGACCTCATCGATCAGCGGGCCGGTGTTGCCGATGCACACGGTACATCCGTAGCCGACTGTGTAGAAGCCCAGAGCCTCGAGATCTCCTGTGAGGCCCGCCTTGGCGTAGTAGTCGGTGACGACTTTGGATCCGGGCGCAAGGGTGGTCTTGACCCAGGGCTTGGACTTCAAACCCTTTCGCACAGCGTTTCGGGCCAACAACCCGGCAGCGAGCATGACGGAGGGGTTCGAGGTGTTTGTGCATGACGTGATTGCGGCGACCGCCACGGCACCGTGATCCAGTGTGTACTTCGTGCCATCCTTCAGCTCGACGTGCACCGGCTTCGACAGATTCCGCGGCGCGTGGCTCACATTGCTGTGCGACAGCGCGTGTGCGGTGCTCTCATCTTGTGGGGTGAGTCCGATCGGGTCGGATGCGGGGAAGGATCCTTCGATCGCGGCATCCACCTTGGAGAGGTCTTGACGCGCATAGTCGGTGAGGTCCAGCTCGAACTGGTTCTTGGCGTTGCTCAGTTCGACTCGATCCTGCGGGCGCTTGGGACCGGCGATCGACGGAACTACGGTCGCGAGATCGAGCTCGAGGTACTCGCTGAACACCGGCTCGAAGTCGGGGTCGTGCCAGAGCTTCTGCAGCTTGGAATATGCCTCGACGAGCGCGACCTGCTCGTCAGTTCGGCCCGTTAGGCGCAGGTAGTCGAGCGTGACATTGTCGATCGGGAACATCGCGGCCGTCGAGCCGAACTCGGGGCTCATGTTGCCGATCGTCGCGCGATTCGCTAGGGGAACCTGCGCGACGCCTGCACCGTAGAACTCGACAAACTTGCCCACTACGCCGTGCTTACGCAGCATCTGGGTGATCGTGAGGACAACATCGGTCGCGGTCACACCGGGCGGAATCGCCCCACTGAGCTTGAACCCGACGACCTTCGGGATGAGCATGGACACGGGCTGACCCAGCATCGCTGCCTCGGCCTCAATGCCGCCGACACCCCAGCCGAGCACCCCGAGTCCGTTGACCATTGTGGTGTGCGAGTCGGTACCCACGCACGTGTCGGGATATGCGCGAAGCACGCCACCGACGGTGCGGGTGTAGGTAACCCGAGCCAGGTATTCGATATTGACCTGATGCACAATCCCGGTACCGGGCGGCACGACCTTGAAGTCGTCGAACGCGGTCTGACCCCAGCGGAGGAACTGGTAGCGCTCACCGTTGCGCTCGTACTCGATCTCGACATTGCGCTCAAGCGCGTTCTCGGTGCCGAACAGGTCGGCGATAACCGAGTGGTCGATGACCAACTCCGCGGGTGCGAGTGGGTTGATCTTGGTGGGGTCGCCGCCCAGCGCACTCATTGCCTCGCGCATTGTCGCCAGATCGACAATGCAGGGCACGCCGGTGAAGTCCTGCATGATGACTCGTGCCGGTGTGAACTGAATTTCCGTATCGGGCTCTGCCGCCGGATTCCACGACCCGAGTGCCTCGATCTGGGCTTTGGTCACGTTCGCGCCGTCTTCGGTGCGCAGCAGGTTTTCGAGCAGTACTTTGAGGCTGAACGGGAGAACCTCGTGACCGGCGACGGTGTCAATTCGGAATACTTCGTAGTCGGTCGATCCCACGGTGAGTGTGGACCGTGAACCGAAACTATTCACTGCTGACACTGTCGTCTCCCTTGCTGGCCTTGCCACAATCCTTGCACGGATGGTGCAGAATCGATCGTCAAACTATCTTGATATCAAGACAAATCTAGCATCACTCCCGGTCGTAGATGAGGCCACGATTCCGGGCAAACCGATACATGAGTTCGATCCCCGCCGCGCCAAGGCAGCCCGCGGTCAGCCCAACAAGGAGCATGGGTGTCGGCTCGAGGTGCATCGCGAAAAAGTCTCGACCGAATGGAACCGTGTTAGCGAGCACGAAAACGAGGAGCATTGATGCGAGAAGCACCGCGCGCCAGCCATCGAGCGGCCTCGACAACACGGTCAGGATCCAGAAGGCCACAATCCACAGCGCGAGAGTGGTTATCGCCCGAGCTTCGTCCTGCGACACGACTTGTCGAACAATCGCACTGGTGGCGAACGTCACGACAGCCGCGATGATCCCCGTCGGTACCGCGTACCTCAGGAGTCGACCGAGGATGCCCGGGTGGTACATCCGACGGTTGGGCGCCAGCGCCAGGAAGAACGCTGGAATTCCGATGGTCAACGTCGAGACAAGAGTCAATTGGCGCGGCAGGAACGGGAACTCCCAGAGCAAAGCGGCGAAGACGATCGCGAACAGGATGCCGTACGTTGTCTTGGCGAGAAACAGGTTTGCGACCCGCTCGACATTGGCAATGACCTGCCGGCCGTACAGCAGCACGCGGGGCAAGCTCGCGAACTCGTTATCCAGCAGCACCACCCGAGCCACAGCCTTGGAGGCCGCGGTTCCCGACCCCATTGCGATGCCGAGGTCGGCATCCTTGATGGCCATCGCGTCATTCACGCCGTCACCGGTCATCGCAACCGTGCGACCGTCCTCCTGGAGCACTCGAACAATCGCGCGCTTCTGATCTGGGGTCACTCTTCCAAAGATGTTGTGCTCCGAGAGTGCTGAACGCAGTTGGGCGTCGTCGGTCAGGGCTCGAGCATCCACCGAGGTGCTGCCCACGCCGAGCCCGCGAGCGAGCGCGGCGACGGTTGTGGGGTTATCGCCCGAGATGATGATGCAGCGCACCGACTGCAGAGCGAAGTAGTTGAGCGTCGCCGCCGCGTCGGGCCTGATTGTCTCCCCGAACAGCAGCAAACATACGGGTCGCAGCGTGAGCTCTTCTAGGGCGATCATTTCCGACGGGGGCAGCTCGCCGTCGACTCGCACGAGCGCCAACGTGCGGGTGCCCTCCTCCGCGTGTGCTGCTGCAGAGGCACTCTCCTCTCCGGTCAGAAGCCGTTCGGGAGCACCGAGGAGCCACGTCGACCTACTGCCACCGAGGTCAAGCTCTACGGCACTGAACGCTCGTGCACTCGAGAACGGCACCCGACGAAGTGCCGTCGCCGCCGTGAGCGGGAAGTGCTCCACCAGTGATCTGGCGGTTGCGTTGGCCGTGTCGTCGTGGGCAAACAGCGCAAGAGCCGCGGCGAGGTGCGGGTCATCCGCAAACAGTTCATGGGAGCGATA
>JBBQZJ010000211.1:0-4335 GCA_038207805.1 Actinomycetales bacterium
AGCTGCGTTTCACGGCAGAGCGCCTATTCTCAGTTGTTATCTGCGACCGGACGGTGCAGAACCTAGTGCCCGGACACACGTCCGCCCCGGTTTCACGGGGACTGATGGAGTGTGGGCCACGCTCGCTTGAGCGTTATGGGCACGCGTAGTCACTGCGGTTTCCCGCTGTGCTTCACAAATAGTACCACTGCTCCCCTATCGATGATCGACGAGCTGGTTCTCCACTACCTGACCTCGCTCGACAGGGCGGCACGACATCGCGACGCACGATGAATGGATGCTGCACGCACTTGCCATTGTCGTCGCAGTTCTCGCGACGTGCGGCGCACTGCCGGTGATGCACACTGCGGGGAGCTGGCGTTGGCCGGTGGACACACCGCGCTCAATCGTGCGCGGGTTCGAAGCCCCTGCCACGCCGTACTCGGCCGGGCACCGCGGCATCGACATTCGCGCGCCTTCCGCTGGGGTCTATGCACCGGCCGGCGGAGTAGTCCACTTTGCCGGCTTCGTCGTCGACCGCCCGGTGCTCTCAATCAGACATGGAGACGGTGTCATTTCGAGCTACGAGCCGGTGATCTCGACAGTCGCAGCCGGCGAGGTCGTGATGACCGGCCAACTGATCGGAACGATCGCGCCCGGGCACTGCGCCGAATTGTGCGTGCACATGGGCGTTCGCGTGCATGGGCAGTATGTTTCCGCGCTCAACTGGCTCGGTGGCATCCCGCCGTCTGTTCTGCTGCCGACCCGATTCGCTTCGCGGGGCGTCGAATCTTTCGAGCCGGTGACGCCGGTCGATGACAGAATTTGGGCATGGCATTCCCCGACGATGCGCCGCGCGAGCTCTTCGAAACGTCGGCCGAGTGGCGCGCCTGGCTCGAAACGAACCACCAGACGTCGGCCGGCATTTTCGTGGTGTTCTGGAGGAAGGCCACCGGTCGTCCCGCCATGACCTACGAGGAGATGGTCGAACAAGCCCTGTGTTTTGGGTGGGTTGACTCGAGGCCAGCGAAGCTCGACGACGACCGGAGCATGCTCTGGTTCACGCCTCGAAAGCGCGGCTCGGGGTGGGCGCGGCCGAACAAGCTGAGGATCGAGAAGATGACCGCGGCCGGCCTGATGCGACCCGCCGGGCTTGCCATGATCGAGGCGGCACAGTCGGACGGGTCGTGGACCCTCTTGGATTCCGTCGAAGACCTCGAGGTTCCCGCCGACCTTGCCGCTGCACTGGACCTCCTCGCGGATGCTCGGGCCAACTTCGAGGCGTTCCCCAAGTCAGTGCGACGGGGAATCCTCGAGTGGATCGCGCAAGCCAAGACCGCACCCACCCGCGCCCGGCGGGTCACCGAGACCGCCGACCTGGCATCCCGCGGGGAGCGCGCCAACCAGTGGACTCCGAAGGGCTAGGCGATCGCTCGACCCGGCCACCAGAACTTCTCGCCCGTGATGAACGCTAGCGACGGCACGATGACCGTGCGAACGAGCAACGTGTCCAGCAGCACGCCGATGCAGACGATGATGCCGATCTGAGTGAGGGTGATGAGCGGCAGTACGCCGAGCACCGCGAAGACCGCGGCAAGCAGGATTCCCGCGCTCGTGATCACCCCACCGGTGGACGCGAGCGCCCGAATCATCCCGGTGCGGGTGCCGTGATTCAGTGCCTCCTCCCGCGCTCTCGTGACGAGGAAGATGTTGTAGTCCACACCGAGAGCCACAAGGAACAGGAAGCTGAACAACACGACATTCGTGTCGATAGCCGGGAATCCGAGCACGGTCGTGAAGAGAATCCAGCCGAGTCCGAGGCTCGCGAAGAACGAGGCTACGACAGTTGCCAGCAGCAGCAGAGGTGCAACTATCGCCCGCAACAGCAGGATGAGCACCAGCAACACCAGGGCGAGGATCAGCGGGATCACCAGGTCGCGGTCGGCCGTCTGCGCACGTTCGACATCCAGAGCCTGAGAGTCGAGGCCGCCGACGAGTGCATCAGCACCGTCGATGTCGTGCACGGCAACCCGTAGCGCCTCGATCGTCGCGAAGGCCTCGGGAGTTTCGGCGGCGGCATCCAGAACTACGTCGACCTGCGTAATCGTGCCGTTGGTTTCACCGACTGTTGCCGAATCAACGCCCGGAACACCCTCTGCACTTGTGAGAATCTGATCGGCATAGTCGGCGTTTGTAATGACCGCGGCGGGAGAACCGCTGCCCGCCGAGAACGCATCGGCAATGACGTTCTGGCCGACTACCGCCTCGGGAGCCGACGTGAAGCGTTCGGTCTGGGAGAGTCCTAGCTTGATCTGTGTGGTGCCGAGGGCGAGCCCGCCGAGCACCATCGCACCGATGATCGCGACGACGACGGGCTTGCGGGAGACGAGTACACCCAGACGGTGCCAGAATCCGCGATCCGCACTGCCCTCTCTGCCGAATTTCGGGATGTACGGCCAGAACAGTCCGCGACCGAAGAGCACGAGTGCCGCGGGCAGCACAAAGAGGGCGAACAGCATTGCGATCACTACACCGGTCGCGCAGGCGATGCCGAGCGCTCGGTTGCCTTCGAGTTGTGCAAACGAGAGGGTCAACAGGGCGAGCGTTACAGTGCTGCCGCTCGCGATTATTGCGGGGCCGGCCCCGCGCAGGGCGCGGGCCATGGCGTCGCGCCGATCCTCGTGCAGGCGCAACTCGTCTCGATACCGCGCAATGAGCAGCAGCGCGTAGTTGGTGCCCGCGCCGAAGACGAGCACAGACAGGATTCCGGTGACCGATGCGTCGAGGGTGATGCCCACCAGAGACGCGACCCGTGTCGCAGCGATGCTGGCGAGTCCGTCGGCGGTGCCGACGACCACCAGGGGTACCAGCCACAGCCACGGGCTGCGGTCGGTGATGAGAAGCAGTACAGCTACGACGATGACCGTGGTGAGCAGCAGCGTGAAGTCCGCACCTTCGAAAACTGCGGAGATATCCACGGCAAAGCCTTCGGCTCCGGTCAGCAATGCAGTCAGACCGGCGGGCAGGTCGGCGTTGGCTGCCGCACGAAGCTCGTCGGCTCGCTCGGCCTGCAGCGCAACATCCGCCACCTTGTCGAGAGGGACCACCACGATCGCGGCGGTGCCGTCGTCCGAGACAGTCGGCGGCGGCATGAAGTCGGCATTGGAGAAGTCGGCGAGGTCGGATCCTGCGGCCGTGACTGCCTCGAGATCAGCGTCGGTGAGCTTCGCGCCATCGCGACTGAACACCAGCAGCGCGCTGGTGGAGTCGGCGCTCGGGAGATCCTCCTGCGCGGCGGAAGCACGCGCGGACTCGGCGGACGCGGGAAGACCGACGCCGGGCGAGGTGTCTCCGGTGGAGCCCGAACCGACTGCAAACGTCGCACCGGCGGCGAGCAGGAAAGTGACCAGCACGATCCACGAGGTTCGGCGGGCGGTGATGAAGGTGGTGAGCCGGTGCATTGGTCCCTCGGTACTTAGATTCTCGAATTATTTACCAATCAAAGAACATAGCGCTAAACTGGTCCCATGACAACCGAGCCGGTGGTACCGCGGATTCCCGCGCGAGCGCCCACCGTGCTCCTTCGTGACATCCTCGACGTCACCGAGGAATTCGAGGCTCACGTTGCACGCGAACTCGCGGTCAACGCGACCGACCTCAAGGCGATGGAGCACCTCATGGCCGGGGGGCCGCTGTCGCCGACCGAGCTCGCGCGGCGACTCGACATCAGCGCGCCAGCGGTCACGAGTGTCGTGGACCGGCTGGTCGCGGCCCACCATGTGACTCGATCGCAGCATCCCACCGATCGCCGCGGTGTGGTGGTTGAGGCGGTGCCCCGGTCGGTAGCACGAGCGATGGACACCCTCATGCCCATGATTCTGGGAATCGATGGCGTGCTTGACGAGTTCGCTCCGCGCGAGCAGGCGGTCATCGCCGACTACCTGGAACGCGTGCGTGACGTGTATCGCGCGCAACTCCCGGCCCGGGAGATGTAGGCGCCGGGGCTCTGGGCGTTCTGAGTTCCGGCGATCTGGCTGCGCGCGGTCAGGCCCGCGGGTGGGCCATTCGGTAGCTCTCCTTGAGCCGCTCGGTCGACACGTGCGTGTAGAGCTGAGTCGTGGCCAGGCTCGCGTGGCCGAGCATCTCCTGCACCCCACGCAGGTCGGCACCCCCGTCGAGCAGGTGGGTAGCGGCCGTGTGTCGCAGGGTGTGCGGCCCGGAGGGGCCGGCGCCCGGAACCGTGTCGAGCAATCGAGAAACCAGTTCGTACACCGTGCGGCTGGTGAGACGCTGGCCTTTCGCTCCGACGAAGTAGGCCCGAGGATCCTCCGCAATCGCCGAACGTATCTCGAGCCA
>JBBQZJ010000212.1:0-4333 GCA_038207805.1 Actinomycetales bacterium
GTCGCTCGTTGAGCGAATGCGACGCCATCGAAGTAGTTCAGCACCCCGAACACCGACTCCACCTCGTTTCGATGGATGGCGAGATAGTGCCTGAGCTCGGTGAAAGGGGCATCAGCAGTCAGGTCGACCGAGCGCCGAAAGTGGCAGAGAAAGGGAACATCCGGCATCGCTGCGAACAGGCCCGGTACCAGCCCCGCGACAGCGAGAGAAATCGCCCCGCCCTGACTGCGACCGGTGACCGAGATTGCTGATTCGTCGACGAATTCGAACTCGCGCACGGCGTCAATAAGGCGCACCGCGTCCGTGTAGACCCGCCGGTAGTAGTAGGTCTCCCGCGAGGAGATGCCGCGGGTTAGGAAGCCGGGAAACGAAGGTTCGGAGCCGTGCGGGTCTGGTGTGTCACCGATTCCCCAGGCGCTGCCCTGACCGCGCGTATCCATCGCGACGTGCACGTAGCCGCTCGCAGCCCATTCCAGGCGACTGTGCGCAAGGCCGCGGCCGCCGCCGTAACCGACATATTCGACAATCGTCGGATGGGGGCCCGAATCGCGCGGCCGAGTAATCCAGGCTCTGATCGGTTCGCCACCGTAGCCCGGAAAGGTGAGGTCCTCGATAACGAGCTCACTGACGGGAGTATCGGCGGGCCTGCGGGACACTTCGCCACCCAGAGCGCGAGCCTCGGCAATCGTCGAACCCCAGAACTCATCGAAATCGGCGGGTACCGCGATCGTTGGTCGGTAGTCGCGCAGCTCGGGAAGGGTCAGATCGGTCAGGGGCACTGTGCTCCTCAGGGTCGTCGTTCGGGGCCGGGACTGTCAGTCTAGAGGCGCGCGCGATAGTGCTCTCGGATGATGGATCGAAAGTCAGAATCGGGCGATGCAGTCAGCGGAACGTGCCACATCGGACGTTCGCCGGTGAGGCTCCACGCCGCCTGCACGGCTCCACCGAGCGCGACGTACTCGCCGGGCTGAGGAACGACCACCGGCACGTCAAACACTTGGGCGGCAATGGCAGCGACGGCCTCGTTCTGGGCCGCCCCGCCGATCAGCAGGATTCGCTCGGCGACCACGCCGCATCCACGCAACGCGTCGAGGCCGTCGGCAAGTCCGCACAGCAGGCCCTCGATTGCAGCCCGTGCCAGGTTCGCTCGGGTCGTCGAGGCGAGGGTCATGCCCAAGAGTGAGGCCGTGGCATCCGGCAGATTGGGGGTGCGTTCGCCCTCGAAGTAGGGCTTCAACACCAGTGCCGCCGAACCCGGCTCGGCCTCAAGGGCGAGCACTCCGAGGGCGGCGTGATCGACCCCGAGCAGCCCAGCTACTGCGTCCAACACCCGGGCGGCGTTGAGGGTTGCGACGAGCGGGAGATAGCGCCCGCTCGCGTCGGCGAAGCCCGCGACCGTGCCGGAGGCATCCCGGCTCGGTGTGTCGGTAACAGCAAAGACCGTGCCGCTCGTACCGATCGAGACGACAACGTCGCCAGCTACTGCCCCGAGTCCGAGAGCCGCCCCCGCGTTGTCGCCAGCACCCGGACCGACGATCACGGGCCCGGTAGCAAGGCCAGCAACCGTGCCGGCCGAGCCGCCCGGTTCGACAATTCGCGGCAGAATTGCGTCGTGCCCGAGCGCCCTCACGAGGATGTCTCGGTCATACTCGCCCGATACCGGATCGAAGTAGCCGGTGCCGCTGGCGTCGGAGCGGTCGGTCGTGAGTTGGTCGATCTGCGGGTTGTGCTTACCGAAACCGCGCAGCCGCCAGGTCAACCAGTCGTGGGGCAGCGCGACGGCCGCCACGCGGGCCGCGTTCTCCGGCTCGGTGTCCCGGAGCCACCGCAGCTTCGTCGACGTGAACGACGCGACCGGAACCGAGCCGGTGCGACGGGCGAGATCGGGAATCTCCGCAACAAGATCGAGTGCGGCCTGAGCAGATCGGGTGTCGTTCCAGAGCAAAGCGGGCCGAATTACGCTCCCACCCTCGTCGAGCACCACCATGCCGTGCTGCTGCCCTCCAACGGACAGCGCGGCGACATCCTCGAGTCCACCGGCCTCGGCGATCGCAGCTTTCAACGCCGTCCACCACGCTTCGGGGTCGACTTCGGTTCCAGTGGGGTGGGCCGCGCGGCCCTCACGCACGACGACGCCGGTCGCGGCATCCACGATGACAACCTTGCAACTCTGTGTCGACGAGTCGACCCCGGCGACGAGTGTCATGCGCCCCTCCCGCCCCTGATGTTCATAACTCCTGCAATCTGACCGGATGACCGGCGACACGCCGCCAATTGCACTGCCGCGCCGAGAATTGCAGGAGTTATGAACAGTGGGCCGTGGTGAGGGCCGGACGGAATTGGCATGGTCTAGCCGCGCGCCCCCATCAGATGCTCCGTTGCGAGCTGCTGCAGCCGCACGAAGCCGAATCCCTTCCCGTTGAAGTAGGGGGTCGGGTCGAAGTCCTCATACGCTGACCGATCGGCGAGAAGTGCCTCGTAGCCCTCGGGCGCGGTCGGCTCCGAGAGCTCGGGAACCCGAGCAGCGGCGAGCGCCTCCCGCACCTCGGGGTCGGCGCGGAACGCAGCAGCCCGCTCCTTCAGTAGCAGGTAGGTGCGCATGTTGGCTGCGGCCGAATCCCAGACGCCAGTCTCGTCCTCAGTGCGGCTCGGCTTGTAGTCGAAATGCCGCGGTCCCGTGTATGCCTGGCCGCCGTTGGGCCCGCCGTTCTCGAGCAGGTCGACCAGCGCGAAGGCGTTGTGGAGGTCGCCGTGTCCGAAGACGAGGTCTTGGTCGTACTTGATTCCGCGCTGCCCGTTGAGGTCAATGTGAAAGAGCTTGTCGTGGTACAGGGCCTGAGCGATGCCGGCCGCGAAGTTCAGACCGGCCATTTGCTCGTGTCCGACCTCGGGGTTGAGCCCGACCATTTCGGGCCGCGCAAGCGAGTTGATAAACGCGAGAGCGTGGCCGACGGTCGGCAGCAGGATGTCGCCGCGCGGTTCGTTCGGCTTGGGCTCGATCGCGAAGCGAATGTCGTACCCCTTGTCTGTCACATAGTCACCGAGCAGGTTGACGGCTTCGCGGTACCGTTCGAGAGCGGCACGGATGTCTTTGGCCGCGTCGTACTCGGCGCCTTCCCGCCCGCCCCACATCACGAAGGTTTTTGCTCCGAGCTCCGCCGCAAGGTCGATGTTGCGCAGCACCTTGCGCAGGGCGAAGCGTCGAACGGCGCGATCGTTAGAGGTGAAGCCACCGTCTTTGAACACCGGCGCGCTGAAGAGGTTGGTGGTAATCATCGGGATGATGACGCCCGTGGCCTTGAGGGCACCCGTGAGTCGGTCAATCTGTTTCTGGCGCTCGGCATCCGTCGACCCAAACCCGAAGAGGTCGTCGTCGTGAAGTGTGAGGCCGTAGGCGCCCAGCTCGGCCAGCTTCTCGACGGCGTGCACGACGTCGAGTGGGGCCCTCGTAGGGCCGCCGAAGGGGTCGGCACCGTTGTAGCCGATGGTCCAGAGCCCGAAAGAAAACTTGTCAGCAGCAGTGGGGGTGGTCATTGTGGGCTCCAGGTTCGACGGCGAACGAAATTGTTGGTAGAAACAACCTATCTCGCACTGGCCTGCTTGACAAGGCCGTTGAGTGGCCGCCAGAAGGCCCCGGCAGCGCGTCGGTACAATTGTTGGCATGCCAGACAAATTGCCGTTACGCGACGGTGCTCGCTCCGGCGTTCGTGGTAGCAATCTCGATCTGGTCCGTCGCAGCAATCTGTCGAATCTGCTGGGTCGGGTCCACCAGTCGCGGGGTGTATCCCGCGCACAACTCACCCACGACACCGGGCTCAACCGCTCGACTATTGCGGACCTCGTTGCCGAGCTCGCGCAACTCGGCCTTGTCAGCGAGAGCACTCCCGATCCCACTCGTCAGGTCGGTCGACCGAGTCCGGTCGTCGTGCCCAGTAATCGGGTCGTTGCAATCGCCGTGCACCCCGAACTCGACGCGATAACGGTTTCGGCCGTGGCTCTGGGTGGGACCGTTCTGAAGCAGTTCAGGAAAACGACCGTCGACGCTCCCAGCGTTGACGATGTCGTAACGACGGCAACGGGACTGATCGCGCAACTCAGAAATGACCTCGGCCACCACTACCGCACCGTCGCCGTCGGACTCGCGATACCCGGGCTGGTGCGCGCTCGCGACGGGCTTGTCACCCTCGCCCCACACCTGGGTTGGCGCGACGAACCGATCAGCGAACGATTGAGCCAGGCGACGGGACTTCCCGTTGTTGCCGGTAACGACGCTCGGCTCGGGGCTCGCGCGGAGTATCTGCGGGGTGCCGGGCAGGGCTTCACCGACATGGTC
>JBBQZJ010000213.1:0-4296 GCA_038207805.1 Actinomycetales bacterium
GCCGACGACAATCAGGTCAAAGGCTTCATCGTGCCCACCACCACCCCTGGCTACTCGGCCTCGCGGATCGAAAACAAGCAGGCTCTTCGCATCGTGCAGAACGCGGACATAACGTTCACCGACATGGTCGTGCCGGAGTCGAACCGCTTGCAACTGTCGCAGTCGTTCCGCGAGACAGCCGCCGTGCTTCGGGCGACGCGCGCCGAAGTCGCCTGGGCAGCGGTGGGCAACTCGGTGGGCGCGTACGAAGCCGCGGTGGCCTACGCGAAGGACCGCATCCAGTTCGGCAAGGAGATCGGTGCTCATCAGCTCGTACAGGAACTGCTCGCCAAGAGCCTCGGCAACATCACGGCGTCGATCGGCCTGGTGACCCGCGTGTCGGAGATGCTCGACGAGGGCACCCAGAAAGACGAGCACTCGGCGTTGGCGAAGGAATTCACGACGAGCAGGATGCGCGAAACGGTCGCGTGGTGCCGCGAACTGCTCGGCGGCAACGGAATTGTTCTCGACTACGGCGTGATGCGGCACTTCATGGACGCGGAGGCGATCTACTCCTACGAGGGCACCCGAGAGATGAACACCCTTATCGTCGGGCGAGCGATAACCGGCAAGGCAGCCTTCGTGTGATCGGCAAGGTTTAGCCTTAGCGAATGCGAGTCATTGAGCGCCCCTGGTTCAGCACAGCGTTTCTGCTCGTCACCTTCACCGTGCTTTTTGCCGGGGATGCTGTGCGGTTCACGGTGGGCTGGGTCACATTTAGCGTGATCGCAGCGGCATCGGGAGCGGCATCCGTGCTCATTCTGGTTACCTACCGGGAGCGCTGGCGGCTCGGGGCGTTGCCGTACCCGCTGCTGGTATTTCTTGGCCTAGCTACTCTGTCGATGGCGTGGTCGGCCTACCCCGCGGCCTCGCTTCTGGGTCTTGTGACGACCTGGCTGATTGCGATTGCGGCGGCGGCAGTGGCGATCGCTTTCGGCTGGCGAGAAATCATTGCTGCCCTCGGGCAGTTGTTCGCCGCGGTGCTGGCGGTATCGATCGCCTTCGAACTGTTCGTGTCCCTGGTGATTCGCGCGCCGATCCTGCCTCTGTTCACCCAACCCGGCGTCGACTATTCCAGCTATGACACCATCCCGAAGATGCTGTATTGGTCGCGCAACGAATTGTTCGAGGTGCTGGGGGCCGGGCGAATTCAGGGCATCGTGGGCAACGCTAACAACCTCGCGCTGATCGCTGCCCTCGCCGTAATTGTCTTCTCGGTGCAGATCGTCGACGGCTCGATTCGAAGGCGGTGGCCAGTGCTGGGCCTCGCGCTTGCGGCGGTCACCCTTCTGTTCACGCGCTCAGCAACGATCACCGTCGCGCTGATTGTCGCTGCTGCCGTGACCGCCGCCGTGCTGCTTCTGCGGCAAGCCCGCTCCCCCAGGGCGCGCGTCAGCATCGGCGTGAGCATCGTGGCCGTGGTCACCTTGGGTGGCGCAACGGTTGCCGTCTTCGGCTCGCAATTGCTAGGACTGCTCGGCAAGAGCGCCGACTTCACCGGTCGAGCCGATATCTGGCGCAACGTGCTGGAGTTGGCGAATCAGCGGGCGTTGGCGGGGTGGGGGTGGGTGAGCTACTGGATTCCCTGGGCCGCCCCGTTCGACACCCTCGCCTTTCGCAATGGGGTGCGACAACTTCAAGCCCACAACGCGTGGATCGACGTGTTCTTTCAACTTGGGGTGCTCGGATTGGTCGTGTTCGTCGCACTGACCGCGTCAACACTTCTGCGGTGCTGGCTGCTGGCGATCGATCGCCCGCGGTCTGCGCACGGCCAGACAGCCCGCTATGCGGCAGCGACCCTCTTTCCCGTCGTTGTACTCACTCTGCTCCTCATTCAGAGCGTCGCGGAGAGTCGACTGCTGGTCGAGAGCGGGTTCGCCCTTCTGGTGATCTTCGCAATCAAGTCGAAAATGCCCGAGTCACCGCTGGCTGTCGACGACTCGTTCCGTGAGGCGGGTCGGTCGTGACGAACGCGAAGAGGTTCCGGGAGCTCGCCCGGGGGGTCGCGCGGTCGGCCCGATTCAGCCATGCGCTCACCTTGGCGATTATCGGGGCGGCCTTCATGACGCACCTGTTGCGCCAGCTCATCGGGTGGCCCGGCCTGCTCGCAATCCTGGGCTCTCTGTGCGCCCTTGCTCTGCTGTCGTTGGCACTCGAGTGGCGCGAGCTGAAGTGGGGCCACCTCGTGCCGGTGTCGATCGTGAGTTGGGTGGCGTGGGTTGGCCTGTCGCTGCTATGGAGCAATTATCAGTGGATCACGCTGAGCGCTGTGCTGTACCTGATCCTCTTTACAGTTCTCGGGATCTACGTCGCGCTGGTGCGCGACACCATTCAGATCGTTCGTGCCTTCGGAGACGTGCTGCGCGTGATCATCGTGCTCTCGCTGTTCGTTGAACTTCTTTCCGGGGTGATCCTCGATACCCCGTTCGAGTTTCTCGGAGTCGAAGGCTCGCTCGCGGTGGGGGGGCCGATTCAGGGCGTCATGGGCACCCGAAATCAGCTCGGTCTGATTGCGATCCTCGGACTAATTACCTTCGCAATCGAGTGGAGAACTCGCTCGGTCCCGCAATCCACCTCGTGGCTTTCGGTCGCGGGTGCTGGCGCCTGCCTGATCTTTGCCCGGTCCCCCATCGTGGCGGCTCTCGTGTTCGTCGTCGCGCTTGCTGCCGTCACTCTCTACCTCTTGCGCAGGGCCCCCGCGGCGCGGCGCACCTTCTGGCAGCTCGTCAGCCTTGTTGGGCTCACCATCATCGCGGGCCTCGTTCTGGCCTTTCGCACTCAGGTCATTGCCGCTTTTAACGGCGGCGGACAACTGAATTACCGCCTCGATCTCTGGCGTGAGATGTGGGTCTATATCGCTCAGTACCCACTGCAAGGGTGGGGCTGGGCGGGCCGGTGGCCGCTCGGAATACCGCCATACCCCGCCTTCGACGCGAGCGAGGCAAGCAACTCGGGACTCAACGCGATCTTGGACGCGTGGCTTCAAGTCGGTTTGGTGGGTGCGGTCATTCTCGCCGGGGCCGTGGGGCTCGCCTTCGCTCGGTCGTGGCTGTTGGCCGGTCGCCGGCGCAGCAGCGTCTTCGCCTGGTCAGCACTCATGCTCGTGGCCCTCATCGGCGTCTCGGCATTCGAGAGCACGATGCTTTTCGAGTCGGGATGGCTGTTGGCCGTCGTCTGCAGCGTCATGGCCGGCCGAGAGATCAGCTGGCGTCGGGCGCTGACCGCTCCGGACGAACGTCAGGCTCTCTAGCCGGCGCATCCGACTCGATCGGAGGGATGCGGCGTCGCAGGATCACGACGAAAAGTACCGCGATTCCCGCAGCCATGAGGTCGGCCGCCGTAAATAGCAGGCGTGAGATCAGGCTCATCGCGGTGGCCTGGGAAACGGTGAGCAGCAGGGTCATGGCACCGATGAGGATCGCCTCGCGCACCCCGACCCCGGAGGGGAACACAAAGGCGAACAGCCCGACGGTGAAACCGAGGGAGATCCCTCCGGTCAACAGGATGAGCGTTCCGAAGTCGGGGTCGACAAGCGAGTTGACCAACAACCACAGGTGGAGGCCGTAGCAGACGTATGACAGCAGTGACCAGAGCACGGCAACGGTGACTACGGAGAATGAGACTCGGTGATCCAGCGGTGGCCGACGGAAGATCTTCAGTACGAGCGACGCAAGCCACGTCATGACCGCGGGGTGCAGGCACACCAGCCCAATCGGAAGCAGCGCGAAGAGCCAGAGCAGTTCATAGTGGCCGTTGAGAACGACGGGCAACGCGAGCGAGCCGAGCACAAGCGATGACACCACGCCGATGCCGGCCGCGTAGAGCGCGGTGACGAGGATGCGGGGGCGCGAAATCCCGTACTGCCTGCCCAATTCCATTTGCACGACGTATGCCCACACCGAGCCCGGCACGTATTTGCCCAGCTGCCCGACCAGAACCACCTGCGCGGCGCGCAGAATCGGCACGCGTGGACCCAAACCGTTGAGAACTGTCGCCCAGCTCATCGTGCCCGCGGCGAGCCCGAGAAGCACCAGCCCAAACGAGAGCACGAGCGACAGCGGAGCGATCGTGGCTATTGCTTGAACGACGGCGGGCCACTGCCCGGCGAGGTAGAAGATCGAGAACCCCAGCACGGCAGCGATGAGCAGGTAGCGCACCACGAGCAGGATCGTGGGGGCGAGCGCCTTGAGCCGGTTCATCGCCTCAGCAACCGCTCGTAGGCCTCGACCACGTCGGCGACGCGCGGGCTGGCTGCTG
>JBBQZJ010000214.1:0-4266 GCA_038207805.1 Actinomycetales bacterium
GGTCACCGACTAGTGCGTCGACCCCGTTTCGTTGGGCGCACTCCACGGCCGCCGGGTCAATATCGGAGGCGAGCAGTTCGATGTCGGGAACCGTTGCGGCGAGCGCGAGCCCGAGTGCTCCCGACCCACAGCACAGGTCGACCACGAGAGCGCCGGGCCGCGTCAGCTCGACGGCAACCGCCACCAAGAATTCGGTGCGGCGGCGCGGGATGAACACGGGAGGCTCCACCCGGATACGCAGCCCGTAGAACTCCGCCCACCCGACGACATACTCAAGCGGCTCGCCGTCGATCCGCCGCAGCGTCATCGCCTGAAGTTCGTCTGGGGATGTCGCCGACTCGATCAGAATCGCCGCCTCATCTTCCGCGAAGACACAGCCCGCGGCACGAAGCCGAGCGACGATTTCGTCCATCGGGCTGAGCGAAGTCACGGCTCGACCATAACGCGCGCGCCGTGCCGCGGGCGACCTTAAGCTAGATCCATGAACTTTGCCCTCGAATTCACTCCGGACATCTTGGTGGCCTTCCTGACCCTGTTCGTACTTGAGATTGTGCTGGGAGTGGACAACGTCATCTTCATCTCCATTCTGGCAAGCAAGCTCCCGGTCGAGCAGCAGGCGAAGGCGCGCAACCTTGGCCTCAGCCTCGCGATGATTATTCGCATCGGGCTGCTGTTCGCCGCAAGCTGGATCATCTCCCTCAAGGAGGACCTCTTCGCAATCGCCGGGTTCGGGTTCTCCGGGCGCGATCTCATCCTGATCCTCGGCGGCGGGTTTCTCATCTACAAAGCCGTGCGCGAGATCCACGAGAAGCTCGAAGGGGCCGCCTCGCACGGCACGGGTCGTAGTCGCGGTACCGTGACCTTTGGCGCAGTGATCCTGCAGATTCTGCTCATCGACATGGTCTTTTCGTTCGACTCGGTGATCACCGCCGTGGGAATGGTCGACAACCTCCTGGTCATCATCGTCGCCGTCGTGTTGTCGTTCGGCGTAATGCTGTTCTCGTCGAAGTACATCTTCGCGTTCGTCAACCGACACCCCACCGTCAAGATGCTCGCGCTCGCGTTCCTCGTGCTCATCGGGGTTGTACTCATCGCGGACGGCTTCGACGTGAAAATCGACAAGGCACTCATCTACGTTCCGATGGCTTTCGCGATTGCCGTCGAAGCGCTCAACCTGGCCTACAAGCGCCGCGTCGAGAAGCGCGAAGGGGCTATTGAGCCGGTGCACCTGCGGCACGCCTACACCAAGGCCGACGACCGCGATGCCGTAGCTGCCGCGACATCGCATAACCCGGATGCTGGATCGGTCACACTGTCGAGGAAGCCGGTTACCGGCGCCATCAGCGACGATGACGACCATCAGGAACCCGCCGGCTTGGGATGAGCGTGGAGCGACCTAGCGCCGCAACTCCAAGGTGCAGCACTTGACGCCGCCACCACCGAGAAGAAGCTCAGACAGGTCGACGCCGATCGGGTTGTAGCCGCGTTGCCTCAGCTGGCGCTCAAAGTCCTTTGCCCGGCTCGCGATGACCACGTTGTAGCCGTCGCTGAACGAGTTGAGCCCAAGCACGGCGGCGTCCTCCTCTGTGACGATGAGCGCATCCGGGAACATCGACCGCAGGATGGTCAACGATTCGTCGTCGAAAGCGCTGGGAAGATAGGCGATGTTGTCGTCATCGAGCACGGCAAGGGCTGTGTCGAGATGGTAGAAACTCGGATTCACGAGGTTGAGTGTGACCACCCGGCGGCCGAAAATGGCTCCGACCTCATCGTGACTGTTGCTTGCGGTGCGAAATCCCGTTCCCGCAAGGATCACGTCGCGGACGAGCAGGAAGTCGCCTTCGCCCTCGTTGACTTCCGCAGGAACGCGCACATCGTAGCCAGCGCCGCGGAACCAGTTCATGTACGCGGGGCCCTCCGGCTGGCGCTCGGGGTAGGTGAACTTGGCGCCGTATGCGATGTTGTCGATGACGAAGCCGCCGTTGGCGGCGTAGACCATGTCAGGCAACTCCGCGACCGGGTCGACGAGTTGCACATCGAATCCGAGGCCCACATATGTCTCGTACAGTACCTCCCACTGAGCTACGGCCAGGGCGGTGTCGGTCGGGCGCTCGGGGTGCATCCACGGGTTGATGCGGTAGCTCACGGTGAAGTGTTCGGGGCGGCACATGAGAACGATGCGGGTTCGGGCAATTCGGGCTGGCGCCGCGTTGGTGGCGTCGGTCAGTGTCATGCTTCCAGTGTTTCACGCACCTATCCGCAACGTCGGAGCTTGAAGCGCACTGAATCGGCGTCCTACTCTAGAGAGGCACAACTATTCGTCGTAGGATGCCCCAATGGATAGTCTCGACTACGGAATCATCGACCTGCTACGGATGAACGCGCGGGCCGGCTATGGCGACATCGGCGAGGTGATCGGGCTTTCGGCCTCCGCGGTCAAGCGACGAGTGGATCGGCTTGTCGCCGACGGGGTGATCCGTGGATTCACCGTTCAGGTCGATCCTGCCGTTGACGGTCTGGCAACGGAGGCCTATGTCGAGCTCTTCTGCCGCGGCACCGTCGCGCCCGAGGAGCTCAAGCGGATCCTGTCTGCGGTGCCCGAGGTGGTCTACGCGGGAACCGTCACCGGATCCGCTGACGCGATCGTGCACATGCGCTCCCGCGACATCCCGTCATTGGAGGTCGCGCTCGAAAAGGTACGGATCGCCCCCAATGTGGACCACACTCGCAGCGCAATCGTGCTCTCGCGGCTCATCCACCGGAACCGCGACTAGAGGTGGACATCTCCGTCGATCACCACACGTCGTCGACCCTGTACGAGCAACTTCACAGTCAACTTCTCGAGCGGATTGCCAATGGTGCTCTCATCGTCGGCACCAAACTGCCCACCGTGCGTCAGTTTGCCGCCGACCTCGGGGTGGCGACCTACACGGTGGCTCGGGTGTACCGGGCGCTCGAAGCCGACGGCTTTATCGAGACCCGGGGGCGTAACGGAACCTTTGTGAGCTCCGGCACCGACACCAGTCGGTCCGTGCTTCAGCGGGCGGCCAACGAGTATGCCGCGCGTGCTCGTGAACTAGGGCTCGGGCCCGACGAGGCGCTCGGCTACGTTCGAACCGCACTGGGTCAGTGACCGCTGAGGTCTGAGCCGACGTCGATCGAGCTCCTAGACGACCAGATCCGACATCGATCGGTCGGGATTGCCGAAGCGGTGGGCGGTGATACTCACGGCCTGCTCGTGCAGGAATGGCAACAGCTCGATGCGGCCGGCGGTGGTCACCGGTCCCGAGTAGATGGCGACATCCGGGTTGCCTCCGAGCGCGTTCGCGAGAGCGAGCGGGTCGCCGCCAATGAGACGCACGCGACCGGACAGCTGACCGGCGCGGCCCAGCCACGCTGCATCCGTTTCGACCACAACGGAGGTGACAACGGCGCTAGGGATCGCCTCGCGGAACGACTCGACGAGGGCGGTCGGCAGCGGCAGGGCCGAGCTGATGGCCAGGGGCGATTCGGTGAGTGCGCCCGCTGCGATTAGTCGAACGAGGTGACCCAGCGGCTGACCCTCCGAGAGTCGGATCGTGAGGGGCACGGGGCGATAGCGGAAAACGTTGCGTTCCACCTCGAGAGCCGAGACGTCTCGTCTCGTTCCAAACTCACTGACCCAGGCTTGCTCATCACTCAGGGCGCCGCGTCGAACGCGGTCGAACTCCTCGAACGTGATGCCGGATTGCCCGCGCTTGATCACTGACGCGACCCGTCGCGATAGCCCATCGACGGCGATGTTATTGACCGGCGCGGTCTCGATTGGTAGCCACGTGCCCAGCGTGAGCACATAGTTCGGGCCACCGGCCTTGGCCCCGGTGCCGACCGTCGAGCGCTTCCACCCGCCAAACGGCTGACGCCGCACGATCGCCCCCGTGATTCCTCGGTTGACGTAGAGGTTGCCGGCCTGAACGACCTCGAGCCAGTGGCCGATCTCGGCCGGATCCAACGAGTGGATGCCCGCAGTCAGCCCGTAGGCGACCGCGTTCTGTAGTTCGAGCGCCTCGTCGAGGTTCGCCGCGGTCATGACTCCGAGCACGGGACCGAAGTACTCGACCAGGTGGAATTCGCTCCCGGCTGCGACGCCGGTGCGAACACCGGGAGACCAGAGCTGACCGGATTCATCCAGGGAACGCGGCTGCACGAGCCACTGTTCGCCTTCGTCGAGCGTGGTGAGCGCCTTCAGCAGCTTGCCGGACGCGGGTTCGATGAGCGGGCCCATCT
>JBBQZJ010000215.1:0-4214 GCA_038207805.1 Actinomycetales bacterium
TTCTCGCGCGGTCGCCGAGTCGTCCGTCACGAACTCGAGACCGAAACGGCTGCGCGAGCGATGAGCGGTGGGATCGTTGTCGATGACTTTAACCATCCCGCGAACCGCAAAATCGATGAAGAGCGCGGGAAGCCCGGATCCCGGACGATCAACAATGTTTGAGTCCAGCAACAGATCGGAATCCTCGGGGGGCGTGTACTGGGCAATAACAATTCCCCGGCCACGGGCATCACGCCACAGAACAGTGCGCACAAACAGTGCGATCAGCGCGAGAACCCCCTGAGCGCCGGCCAACACCGTGGGCGCGACCTGAACAACCCAACTATCTCGCGGGAGTTGGGGCTGCACGACCGTGTTGCCGTTGAATCCAATCGCGATGGTGAGGGTGTTGTAAGGCCCGACCGGACCGACCGTTGCCTCGATCGAGGCGCCATCGTCACTGCGAGTAATGTCGCAGGCCTCGGCCTCGCCGTAGTAGCCGAGATAGCACGACGCCTCACCGGTCCCCGCCTGGGCGAGTGCATCAGACAGGAAAACGCGGGCGTTCACGGAGCCAAATGTTTGCGCCCACCCGTTGCCGTTGATGTCCCAGTAGAACTCGTCACCGCCCGAATCGGCAAAGTACCGGATCGGATTCTTCATGGTGTACTCGAGGATGTAGACGGTGCGACCCTGAACAAATTCGTCGGTGCCGAGAGCAAACTCGGCAAAGCCGTTGTAGTCGTTTCGTTCGTAGGGAACCCTGGTGCCGCTCTCGTCGGTGATCGAGCGCATCGACAGTTCGAGAGGAATCTCGCCGTCGGTCAGCGGGATTGCCCGAATGATGCCGCGATTCTGGTCAAAGTCCGGGAACACCGCAACGATTGTCTCCACCACTCGCATAGTCGCGTGACCAGCCTCATCGATATCGAGGTAGTAGTCCCCCGAAAACGAGTCGAAACTAAAATCGCTGACGTCGGTCTCGAGGGTGGTCGGCGCCGACGGCAGCGCAGAAACCGCACTGGCGTAAGCAACCGGAGCCGCGAACACCAGTGCAGCGGTAAGAATCGCGGTTGACACCGCGCGCGGGCCGGGAACAATCACGAGGCAACACTATCGCCGCCCAGTGCCCCGTGCCGCGGATGCTGATCGCCCTGACTCGCCTACCGTGCGGCGCGGCTCTCGAGGGCGTCGCGAAGCAGGCTGGAGAGCGCCTCGAGTTGGATGTTCGACTCTCCGGCGACGTCGATGTCTTCCCCATCGAGCGCCCGAGCGGCGAGACCGGCCTTGCTGTCGATGAGTTCGGCAATCCGCGCATCGATCGTGTGTGCCGCGATGATGCGCCAGGCGGTAACGGGCAATTCCTGACCGATGCGGTGCACGCGGTCGATAGCCTGCGTCTGTTCGGCGCTCGTCCAACTCAGTTCTGCCAAGACCACGTTCGATGCCGCTTGAAGGTTCAGGCCGACGCCGGCAGCCGAGAGGGATGCCACGACAACGGAGACCTGGGGATCGGAATCGAACGAGTCAATAGCGTTCTGACGAGCTTTAGCGGTCTGGTCGCCTCGAATCGATACTGACGTGAGACCGACGCGGGCGAAGTGTTGCTCCGCAGCATCCATTACATCGATGTGCTTGGCGAAGAACACGACCTTGCCGACCGATCTGGCGAGCTGCGAGGTGTAGTCGGCCGCGAGCAGCGCCTTGGCCTGACCGATCTTACGAACCATCGTGAAGACGTTCTCACCCGTAGTCGCACCCTTTGATTCCTCCAGTTCGGCGTGCGCTACGGCACGCACCAGTTCGGCATCGGATGCGTCGGCCTTGATTGCCCGAATTCGAGCGAATCGCTCGAGCAAGCGAACGGTGAGCGCTGCCTCAGCGGCCCGGATCGACCGGCCCAGATCGTCGTCGAGCTCCACCGGAATGTCGGCGATTCGACGCGCAGGAATGTCGGCCGCGACATCCACCTTCTTGCGTCGCACGATTCCCATGTCGATTACGGCACGACGCGCCTCGGCAAAAAAACCCAGATCCGCCGGAGTAAGACCGGTGGCCTCGAGTTTGCTCATGAGGGTAGGCAACGGCTTCTTGTCGTCAATCCACCCAAGGAACTGCCAGATTGCCCGGAAGTCTTCGATCGAGTTGATCAGTGGCGTTCCGGTCAGAGCCATCAACAGGGCCTTCGGGTAGGTGGCACGAATACTCCTCGAGAGGGCGAGTACGTGCTTGGATCGCTCCGACTTGAGATTCTTGATGAAGTGCGCCTCGTCGACCACCATCCCCTTGAAGCCGAACCGGCCCAGCCAGCCGATGTGGCGGTCGAGAATCTCGTAGTTCACTATCACTACGTCGCTGAAAGCGTCGACATCCTTACCGTCGCCGTGCACCACAGTCGCAGTCCGTGACGGCGTCCACAGCCCCACCTCGCGGGCCCAGTTCGTCTTGACGACGTTCGGTACCACTACGAGCAGCGGGTAGGAATTCGATACGGATGCCGCGAGCAGCGCTTGCGCGGTCTTGCCGAGACCCGGCTCATCGGCGAGCAGGAAAGTTCGGTGGCCCCGCTTGACCTCCTCAACAAATCGAGCCTGGTGTCGCATGAGGTCTAGGTCACCCTGCGTCCTCAATGATCCCGCCTCGGGCAAGCCCATGGAGGCTGCGCCGCCACCGGCCCCGTACTCGAAGGAGCGGAACAGGGGCTCAATGAGCTCCCAGGTGCCGAGGTGGTTGGCGCTAACCGGTCGCGAGCCCACTGCGCTGAAATCGGGCGCGAGAAACGGGTTCGACATTTGCATCTGCCGCACCGATGCCGGCACGACCTGCTTCTCGATCTGCTTGTCGACCGGCTTGGGCTCGACCGCGATAACGAGCTCGTCCGGACTCAGTTCCACCCCGGCTGCGAGCAGCAAGTCGCGGCGAAGTGCCTTTGCCGCTGCGGTCACCGGAGCGTCATCCCCGAGCATGGCGATCAGACTCGTGTCTCTGGCGGCGGTCTTGGCGAGAATTCCGGCGAGACCATCGAGTCGCTTCTGCTCGTTCGCACGCTCGGCGTCTGAGAGGGTCGTATCGGTCTTTACCCGCGTGCGTTCCTCGCGAAGCAGCAGGGTCGCGACCTGGAAGCGGGCTCGGTTCGCCGGCTTCAAAGGCCCCTTCTGCACAGCGGTCTCGACCTCGCGGGCGGCCCGAGCCAGAACGGGAATGACCCCGACGTCGTCGCCAGGGCGCACCCTGCGGCGCTGGGTGGTCGACTGGCGCTGCCCTGCCGATCGCTGACGCTTCTGACGCTTACCGGGTTCGGTCTGTCCCGAAGATGCCAAGAGTTCTCCTAGTGAGAGGCGCTTCCGCCAGTCACGGGTATGCACGTAGTCGTCGGCAAAACACCGGCTGACGGCGCCCCACACGAGATGTCCAGACCCAGTCGCGATGCGACTGGTGGCTCAAGCGGGCGTTGTTATTAGTGTACGCGCTTTGCACGCTTAGCGCCGCACCGCCGGCCCCGAGGTGTCAATAACCTTGATAAGAATCCCAGCGCTCAGAAAAACTAGGGCTGCGACATACTGAAGCCCGAGCCACAGGTCGGGCAAGCCGAGGTCGATCGGAAGCACCGGATTCCACAGCACGGCAATGGCTGCGAGCAGCGGCAGCCACCACCACTGCAGTGACTGCCACGCGAAAACCGCCACAATCAGCGCGAAGATGCTCACGATGAACCTGATCACCGTGAATCCATCGGTGCCGATCAGAACGACGCCCGCCAGCAGCGCAAGCACGGCGATAATCGCCGGAATCAGTGCCGTGCGCCTGGCGGGGGTGGGGTAGGAAGCACTCACGCTGTGAGCCTAGCGTCGGGGCCGAGACACTACCGCAAGCCGAAACCGGCGAGTACGCTGTGCGACGTACCCGGCGTGGGCTCAGGAAGGGGCTTGTTCATGGGACTGTTTGACGACATCGCGAAGGGTTTCAAGAATCTGGTCGGGGGTGTGGATGCTGAGCTCCTCGCGAATGGCATTCTGGGCCGGGGCGAATTGCTCGCGTTACGCCCGTCAAACACGACGGTCTCCGTGATGAACAACCTGGTCGAGCGCACTTGCGAGTTCGACCTGAACGTAATGATCGATGGCCAGCTGCCCTTTGCCGCAACGGTCTCCCAGCGCGTGCAGGAGGTGATGATCCCGCAGCTCAATCAGCCCGGAGTGGTGCTGGCCGTTCGAGTCGATCCGAATGATCACAGC
>JBBQZJ010000216.1:0-4211 GCA_038207805.1 Actinomycetales bacterium
GGGTCTACCTCGGCTTTTCGTTGCTGCCCGAGTGGCTGCAGAACGTGGCCAGCGCCTTCCCGCTGAAGTGGATGGCGCAGGGCATGCGCGAGGTGTTCCTCCCGGCGAGCTTCGAAGTTCTCGAGCAAGCCGAGAGCTGGAACCTGGCCGGGGTGGCAATCGCAACGGGCCTGTGGCTCGTGCTCGGTCTCATCGCAACCCGCATCACATTCCGCTGGATCCGCAAGGATAGCTAGATGGAGCGCAGTCGCTGGTGGCACGTCGCGGTCGTCGGGATCGCGGTCGTGCTGTCGGCGCTTGTGGCGTTGAACAACCCGACCCAGTTCGAGCTCATCGGCGGAATCGGTGCGAACGCCGTGTTCGTCATCGCCTGGTTCCTCGTGGGGCGCCACTCACCGACCAGCCCGGCCGCGGCGACCAGCTTCCTGATCATCACCATCGCGGTGGCGACGATTGGTACCGCGATGTCGCCCAGCATGGCGACCATCCAGTGCATTGGTTATCCACTGATCTGGGTGCTGTCTCGCCAGCTAAGGTCCGCGATTATCGCCAACATCGCTCTCGCAACGGGCGTCGGAGTCGGGCTGTATATAAGCACCGACGCCGTCCAAGCGCTCGTGATTCAGGGCGTCTCGCTCACGTTCAGCATGGCTCTCGGGCTATGGATCACGGCCATGGCCGATCGCAGCTCCGATCGGCAGAGGCTGCTCGACGAGCTACGGTCCACCCAAGACCGGCTTGCGGCGGTGAGTCGGGATGCCGGCATCGCCAGCGAGCGGGAACGGCTGGCCCGCGAGATTCACGACACAATCGCGCAAGACCTCACCGGCCTGATCATGCTGATCCAGCGGGCCCAGCGTGAGGTGGCTGCGGGACGCGAGCAGTCAATCGCTCCGCAGCTCGCCCTCCTGGAAGAGAACGCGAGAGCGACCCTCGCCGAGACCCGCGCGCTCGTGGCGGCGACCTCAGCTGTGGCCCTCGATGGCGGCGGCATTGTCGAGGCCCTCGAACGACTCGGCGAGCGCTTTGCCCGGGAGACAAACGTGCACGTCACGGTCACCGCGACCGGCTCAGCGGCTCTGGACCGAGACACCGAGGTTGTGCTGTTGCGGTGCGCGCAGGAGGCCCTGGCCAATGTGCGTAAGCACTCCGGCGCATCCAGCGCGGTCGTTACTTTGGCGGCCGACTCCGAGCAGATCCGCCTCGACGTGGTCGACGACGGGGCCGGCTTCGACCTCGACTCGCCCGCGCCGGGCTTCGGACTGGGCGGCATGCGAGACCGACTCGCACTCGTGGGTGGCACGCTGCTTCTGGCCAGCTCGAAGCAGGGCACCACACTCACCGCAACCCTGCCGGCGGGGGTGTCTGCATGATCCGCGTGCTGGTAGCCGACGATCATCCCATCGTTCGTGGCGGTATCGTCGCCCTGCTCTCGACTGAGCCCGACATAGAAGTGGTCGGGGAGGCGGCATCCGGTGAAGCAGCGGTCGAGCTAGCCCTCAAACTGAACCCGGATCTCGTGCTGATGGACCTGCAGATGCCGGGCATCAAGGGCGACGAGGCGACGGCGCGCGTTCTCGCCGATCGTCCGGACACCCGGGTCATCATCCTCACGACCTATGAGACGGATGCCAGCATCCTCACCGCGATCGAGGCGGGAGCCAGCGGCTACCTGCTGAAGGCCGCCCCGCAGGACGAGATTTTGGCGGGCATCCGCTCGGTTGCGCGTGGAGAGGTCGCGCTCGCTCCCTCGATCGCGGCGATGCTGGTCAACCGGGTCAAGGCGCCAGCCCCGCCCGCCCTGAGCACTCGCGAGCGGGAGGTGCTCGCGCTGGTCGCTCAAGGCAAGAGCAATCCCGCGATCGCGAAGCAGTTGTTTCTGGGCGAAGCGACCGTCAAGACCCACCTTCTGCACGTGTTTGAGAAACTCGAGGTCAGCGATCGCACGCGCGCCGTGACCAAGGCGATGGAACTCGGCATTCTCTGAACGCCTCGAGCACCGACCCCGATTAGAGCTCGACGCCGACGGCGACAGGCTCCGGTTGCAGGTGGATGCCGAACGCCGAGAGCACGACCGCCTCGATGAATCGCGCCAGTTCGGCGACCTCTGCCGCCGTGCCGCCGCCCCGATTCGTGATCGCGAGGCTGTGCTTGGACGAGATCGCCACGTGGGCGCCCGGCAGGGCGAAGCCTCGAGTCACTCCTGCCCGCTCGATGAGCCACGCGGCGCTGACTTTGATGCGGCCCTCCTCCCCCGCGGGGGGCGCGAGCTCGGAGCCGAGGGGAACGGCGACGTCAGCGGCTTCGGGATGCATCGGCCAGCGCGGAGCGTCGGCCGGCAGCCCGCGCGCGAAGTTCTCGCCGAGAATCGGGTTTGTGAAGAATGAGCCGCAGCTGACCGAGTCGGGGTCGGCGGCATCCAGAACCATGCCCTTGGAGCGCCTCAGGGCCAGCACGCTCTCGCGAATCCGGGCGATGGGCACCCGCGCACCCAGTTCGACGCCCAGCGCTTGAGCCAGTTGCGAGTAACCGACTATGCCGGTGTCACCGGCCTCGAGCAGGAGATCAATCGCGAGCACGACACCCTCGCGCCCCTGCTTGATCGACGACGTGCGGTAGTCCAGTCCCAGGTCGGCCGCGGCAATCGTCTCGACCTCGCCGGTGAGGTAGTCGAGAAAGTCGAGAGAGACGAGAACCCTCGACAACTCCTGGCCGTAGGCGCCAATGTTTTGGATCGGCGACGCCCCCACCGAGCCGGGGATGCCGCTGAGCGCCTCCAGCCCGCTCCAGCCCTCGGCGACAGTGTGCGCGACCAGGGCATCCCACGACTCGCCCGCCTGCACCTTCAGTCGCACTCGCGGCTCACCATTGTCGAGGCGTTCGATGCCACTCGTCGCGACATGGATGACGGTGCCGTCGAATCCGGCGTCTGCGACGACCATGTTGCTACCGCCGCCCAGCACGAGCCACTCGTCACCGGCGGCCCAGGCCGCGCGCGCGGCATCCACCAACTCGGTTTTCGTCGTGACGCGCACGTAGTCGCGTGCCGGTCCGCCGACCTTCATCGTGGTGAGTTCGGAGAGATTCATCGGGTCAGAACCTTCATCGGGTCAGCACATTCATCGGGTCAGCAGATTCATCAGCGAAGCGTCACGCGAACCTGCGCTTTGCCGAGCACCGTCGACTCGTCGAAGCTGACCGTCAGATCGATGCGAGCGGCGCCGTCTTCCACCGCGCCGACCTTAGCTAAGACCGTCACCGACGCCCCCGTGGTGGCATCCACCACAACCGGGCGGGTAAACCGAACTTGGTAGTCGCTCACCCAGCCGCGATCGCCCAGCCAGTCGACGACGGGTTGCACTGCGAATCCCATGGTGAGCATGCCGTGCGCGAGCACACCGGGCAGGCCGACAGAAACCGCAACATCGTCGCGATAGTGGATCGGATTGAAGTCGCCCGACGCCCCTGCGTAGCGCACCAGCGAGTCGCGGGTGAGCGCGTAGGTGGCCTCGGCGACGATGTCGCCTACCTGAATGCTCATTCGTCGCCCCGCACCACAAGGGTGGATATTGCGGTGACGACGTGGGCACCGGTCGCGTCGACGATTGTCGACTCTGCCGTGACCATCGAGTGTGCACCCAAGCTTTTGATGCTCGTCACTGCGAGGGTCGCGGTGAGCTCGTCACCAGCGACTACCGGACGGCTGTAGGTGAAGCGCTGGTCGCCATGAACAACCCTCGTGAAGTCGATCCCGGCATCCGGCTCGGCGAGCAGCTGGGCCAGCGTCGCCTCCTGCACCACGACCGGAAACGTGGGTGGCGCGACGACATCCGCGTAGCCGGCGCTCATCGCGGCTGAGGGGTCGTGGTTGAGCGGGCTCGTCGCGAAGACGGCGCGGGCAAACTCGCGAACTTTCTCGCGCGCGACGAGGTAGGGCGCGACGGGTGGGAACACGCGGCCTACGAGTTCGGGATTCACTGACACGCCTCTCAGCCTACCGACGCCTCAGCCGCTCGCGCCTACGGGCCCAGGCGAGCGGGGCGGGCACCCCCGCGCTGCCCCGCGCTGCCCCACACATGCCAAAACCCCGGCTGACGTCATAGTCACCCGGGGTTTCAGGAATCTTGTGGTGCTGGGCCGCCAGTTACTGGCAGCTGTCGCACTGCAGAAGATCCATTGGGTCAACGGGGACGGCATATCCGCCAACGTTG
>JBBQZJ010000217.1:0-4178 GCA_038207805.1 Actinomycetales bacterium
CCACTTCTGACGCATGTCGCTCGAGCCGTGCGTCCAGCGCTCGGGATTGACCTGTCCTTGCGTCGTCTGCTGGATGCGGTCGTCGCCGACCGCGGACGCCGCGCTGAGCGCATCCCGCACCTGCGCTTCGGTCACGGGCTCGAGGAAGGTGACGCCGTTGTCCGCTTTGATTGTGGACGCAGCACCCACCCAGGCGCCAGCGAAGCAGTCGGCCTGAAGCTCGAGTCGCACGGCATCAGAGGTCGGACCGGTGTCTTGCATGTTGAGGCCGTTCATCGTTCCGACCAGGTTTTGGATGTGATGACCCCACTCGTGCGCCACCACATACATCTGGGCGAGCGAGCCGCCGGAGGCCCCGAATTGGCTCGTGAGCTGGTCATAGAACGCGGTGTCGAGGTAGATGGTCTGGTCGGGCGGGCAGTAGAAGGGACCGACAGCACTCGTCGCGCCGCCGCATCCCGTGTTCGTCGCGTCGGTGAATAGAACGACATTGGTCGTCGTGTAGCCGTCAACCTGAGTCGTCCAATAGGTGTCGAGAGAGTCGGCTGCTCCGGCCATCAGGCAGTCGATGCTCTGGTTCGCCGCGGCGCCCGTGGTGCACTGGGAGAGCGATTCGCCTTGCTGCGGCTGCTGAGGTTGTGAGCCACCCGCTAATCCGGTCAGATCGACCCCGAGCACCTGGGACAGAACGAACAGTCCGATCAGCAAAAGGCCGCCACCACCACCGACCGCAATACCGGTGTTGCGGCCCCGCCGGCTCACCCGGCTCGGGTCGATATTCGCGTTGTCGTTGAAGGTCATGTGTTGACGCTACGCCAGTCCTAGTTCAATAAGGTACGAGTCGGAGATTGTCGGGCCATCGTTGGGGGTGCTCAGTACGGTCACCGGGTCACCCGCCGAGATGAATCCCGGAGTCAGAATCCGAAGGTATGCCCCGGGCCGCGCGTCAGCCGTGAACGACTTCAGCCAGCCTTTCTCACCGACCCACCCCCGAAACGTATTGCACGGCAACCGCGGCCAGGTGACCTCCACCTCGACCGTATCGCCGATTCGCCAGACGGTCCCAAGCCGGGTCGAGTTGATCTCGAGACCGACCGTGGTCAAGTTTTCGCCGAAGAATCCGTTGGTGAGGGTGCGGCCGAGTCGCTTCTCCCACCGGTCGAGGTCTTCGCGCTGGAAGGCATAGATCGCCTGATCGTCGCCGCCGTGATGCCGACTGTCGCCGATGGAGTCCCCGACCACGCCACTGCCGAATCCCTCGCCGCGCGCCCCCGGCGAGCGAACCTCAATAGGCCCCTCGACCGGGCGCTTATCGATGCCCGTTCCGAACTGGCCGTCTTTGTGCGGGTTCGGCGCGATGGTACCAAGATTCACCGAGGCAATCGACGCTTCCATCTGGAGAGACTACCCCGCGCACGTAGGCTGAGCAGATGCGAGAACCACGAGATATTGCCCGTCAGGTCACCGTCGCCGCGAGCGCCGTGTTCGCGATGATCGGGGCGTTCGTCGGCTCCGGCGCGGCGGGCGGTACGCCTATACAAAATGCCGCCGGCGGCGCGCTGGCCGCCGACGCCACCCTGATCGCCCCGGCGACGCCCGCCTTCTCGGTGTGGTCCGTCATCTACCTCGGCCTCATCGTCTACGCGGTGTGGCAGCTATTACCCAACCAGTCGAGCGCCGAGCGGCACCGGCGACTCGGCTACTGGATCGCTGCATCGCTCGTTCTCAATGCGCTCTGGATTCTCAGCATCCAATTCGACCTATTGCCCTTGAGCGTGCCCATTATTGCTGTGCTGCTGGCCGTGCTCGTGCAAGCGTTCCTGCAGGCGGTTGCCTACCCACCGGCCTCCGCCGCCGACAGCATCATCACGGATGCCACGATCGGCCTCTATCTGGGCTGGGTCTGCGTTGCGACCGCCGCCAACGTCACAGCCCTCCTGGTGGCGAGTGGTTTCACCGGCTGGGGGCTGGCGCCCGAGATCTGGTCCGTCGCTGTGGTTGTCGTCGCCGGTGTCGTCGGCATTCTGCTCGCGGTGGCAGGCCACGGACGCATTTCTCCCGCACTCACCCTCGCGTGGGGACTGTCGTGGGTCGCTGTCGGCAGGCTCGTCGGTGAGCCCACCTCGACCGTCACCGGAGTGGTTGCCGTCGTCATCGCTGTCGTCGTTCTTGCCGTCACCGTCGCCGTTCGCATCACCCAAAGAAAGGTCATCCCCGCGTGACAACTCCCGACACCGTGTCAGCCCGTCGCCGCTGGATCGGCCTCGTCTTCATCAGCGTGGCCGTCGCACTCATCATCGTCGACTCGACGATCGTCAACGTCGCGATTCCCTCGATCGTCGATGAGTTGGGAATCAGTTCGACGGAGGTGCAGTGGGTGCAGGAGAGCTACACCCTCGTCTTCGCCGCTCTACTGCTCGTGTTCGGCACCTTCGCCGATCGGTTCGGTCGGCGACGCCTGCTGCTGATTGGCGTCACGATTTTTGGGCTCTCCTCAATCGCGGCCGCCCTCGCAGACTCCGGGCAGCTCCTGATTCTGTCCCGCCTCGTGCAGGGTGTCGGCGGCGCGATGATCCTGCCGGCCTCACTATCGATCATCAACGCAACCTTCCGTGGCCGAGATCGCGCCATCGCGTTCGCGGTCTGGGGTTCCACAATTGGCGGCATGGCGGCCGTCGGCCCGCTGCTCGGCGGCTGGCTAACGACCTACTTCTCGTGGCGGTGGGCGTTCGGCATCAACATTCCGCTGGGCATCATCATCATCATCGGTGTTCTCGTCTTCGCCCTCGAGTCGAAGGAGGAGGGCAAGCCTCGGCGTGTGGATGTCGTCGGTGCGCTGCTCTCGATTGTGCTGTTCTCGACGCTCGTCTTCGGTCTCATCGAGGGACGCACCTACGGGTGGTGGCTGAGCGACAAACCTCCGGGGTTCTGGACTCTCGACATCTCACCGATCCCGTTCGCTTTTGCTGTCTCGCTCATCGCCTTGGTCGCCTTCGTGCTGTGGGGATTGCGACGCGAGCGCCTCGGGCAGTCAACGATGCTCGCGTTCGGGCTGTTGCGCATCCCCTCGTTTCGCAACGGCAACATCGCCGCCCTCATCGTTTCGCTTGGAGAGTTTGGCATCATCCTGTCGCTGCCCCTGTGGCTGCAGAACGTGCTCGGCTATGACGCACTACAGACCGGATTCGTGATTCTCGCTCTGGCCCTCGGGTCGTTCGTGGCCAGCGGTTTCGCGGGCGCATTCGGCAACCGTGTCTCGCCGGTCACGATCGTTCGCGTGGGCATCCTCGCGGAGATCGTTGGCGTACTCTTCGTTGCTGTCGCGATCAGCCCGACGAGCCAATGGTGGCAGATCGTGCCGGGGCTCTTCATCTACGGCTTTGGCGTGGGTCTGGCGACAGCGCAGCTGACCGGGGTGGTGCTCAAAGACGTGCCGCTCGATCGCAGCGGTCAGGGCTCGGGCACGCAATCCACCTCGCGCCAGATCGGATCCGCGCTCGGGATCGCGATTCTGGGTACCGTGTTGTTCACGTCGCTGGGTTCGGGCCTTCAGGCGCGCCTCGACGAGAGAGCCGACATCCCGGCGGCCGTGCGCACGCAGATCGTCGACGCCGTGGTCAATTCGGCAGGTACCGCAATTCCGGCGCTCGGGGAGAGGTCGGCGGATGCCGCAGCCGATGCTCGCGCTGCATTCAGTGACTCGACCCGGTACGCGGCGCTGAGCGCTGCGGGATTCCTCTCGCTCGGCTTCATCGCAACACTCAGGCTCACCGGCTCGGGCCGCCGCGAGGAGCACCTCGAGTCGACCCCAGAGGCGAACCCCCCAAGCTGACCCTGCCGGATCGGCCTCAGGCGCGGGACTTGACCGCGCGGGGCGGCGCCTTCTCCTCGAGAGGAGCCGTGCCCGACTCACGCAAGACGCGGTAGTACTGCATCGCCTCGTCTTGCCGCTCCTTCTCGGCACCCAGAGCGATCGGGGCGCCGATGTGCTCGGCCGTGAACTCGAAGGCAGCCGCCAAAGGGAGTGCCTGCTCGCGCAGCCGAGGTAGCAGTCGATCGTCGATGTAGCTCGTGATCGCCTGGGCGCGCTGGGTGGAGATCCTGCCCGCGATGAGGTACCACGCTGCGTTCTTCTCGATGAGACCCAACCCGAACAGGTCGCGCAGCCAGGTGAGAAC
>JBBQZJ010000218.1:0-4174 GCA_038207805.1 Actinomycetales bacterium
TTCGGCGATCTGATTGATCGGAACCCGCAGCGCATCGATCACATAGGGCGCGAAGATGAACCCAACGACGGCGGCGATAAGGATCGCGGCCGCCGAGATGACCAATCGCTTGCGAAGTTCCCGCAGGTGGTCACCGAGCGACATCCGCTCATCGGCTTTGGTGCGCCACCGTCCGGTGCGGACGGCCACGGGTGCTAGGACTTCGGCTTAGTGGTGGTTGACGTCTTGGGCGCGGCCTTTGCGGTGCCCGTCTTGGCCGCTGTCGCCTTGACGATCGGCACGTCATCCTCGGCGGCGTCATCTTCGACGACAACCACGTTTCCGTTTTCGTCCTTCATGGTCTTGACCTCGGAGCGGAAAATGCGCATCGACTGACCGATGCTGCGCGCCAGACCCGGGAGTTTGGGAGCACCAAACAGGAGCAGAACGACTGCGAGGATGACAACGAGGTGCCAGCCCTGAAGGTTACCGAGCATGTGGTCACGTCCTCTTCTTTGGGGTAAATAGCTCCCGCCAGTATAGCTTCTGCGCAACCCGGAGCGACCGCGTCCCCGCCTGCACTTAGACAGGGAGGCGTGTGAATCCGACTCGAAACCAGCGAGTCGACTCACCGAACGCGATCAGAACGTATTCGTCCCGGCTCGTGCGGTTCGGGTGAAAAACCACCCGCACCTTCTTCTTGACCAGCTGTTCGTCGCCGGCGCTCACGAGCAGTTTGCGCACGGCGCGTTTCACCCCGGCACTATCCACGTACGTGACAACGACCATCGGGGCGCGTCTCAATCGCACTGGCACGAGCTGGGCACTACCGACTGTTTCCATCCCCGTAGCCAACAGGTAGGTTCGCAGAGCTCTGCGGCGAACCGCGAAGAGGGCCCAGAGTAGAAACAGGAACGCGATACTGACGGCAACGATGGTGCCCACGGTGCTCCGGATGCCTAGGGGGCTAGCCGGCGGCGTGACCAGCGTTCGCGCACATTCGCAACGAGTGCCGCCTGCGCGAGCGGGTCGAGCCGGGTAATTGCCTTCGCACGCGCGATCCGCGCGTCGTACCGACTGTGCCGGCGTTCGTTGATGTGGCGCCGGCGGGCCGCCTCGCGATCGCGAATCGCTGCGTGACGGCTAAGCACCGCAATCACGGGCGGCACCGTGTCGGACGTCACCATCTCGCCGAGTGCCGCGCTTTCAGTGAGGTGCCCCAGATCGTCAAGAAGTGTCATCAACTTGCGGAACAATAGCCACGCCGACACACCCAACATCGCCAGCATTCCGACGACGAGTACAGTCCAGACGATGACCCACGACCACCACGTCATCGGTACCTCGCGCTGCCCGCTGCAGCCCATTCGGCTACCGCCGCCCGTGCGTCGGGAGGCCCCACCACGGTGGCGACGCCCGACATGCTCCCGATGAGCCGCTTGAGGCCGTGGTAGTGCGACACCCGCACGGTCATCCGCACCCGCCCATCCGCCTCGATCGTCTCTGCACCGTCGGGAACATAATCGGCGAGCAGCGCCTCGGCCCCGGCCGCGACGTCCAGGGTGACCAACAAGTCGTTGTCTGAACCCTCGAACAGCGTGTCAGGCAGTGCGACCTCAGAGGCGCCATGGGCGATGGGCTCGCTCGTGATCACCGGGTTGGAAATGCGATCGAGCCGGAACGTTCGCACCGCCTTACGCAGGTGGCACCAGCCCCGCAAATACCAGTCAGTGTCGACCGACTCCACTCGCAGCGGGTCGACATGCCGGTTCTCGGAGATTCCGCGGGAGCTGAGGTAGTCAAACTTGAGCTGCACTCCGTTGGCTACGGCATCCCGGATGAGTCCCAATGTTGCGTCAGTCTCACCCTGCTCGACGGCGACCTGACTCGGTTCTGCTGAAGCCCCACGCGACAGCTTTGACATGAGCGAGACGATCGCCGCGCGATCCGCGTGCTCGGGAAGCGACGAGAGATACTGCAGCCCCGCGATGAGTGCGGCAGCCTCCCGCGCCGAAAAGCGCGGCGAATCATCGATCGCGACAAGGTTGGTGAGCACGATTTGGTCGTTGTCTTCGAAGTCATCCCAGGAGATGTCGAACAAATCGCCGTGCTGATACGAAGCGGTCTCTCCGGGCACGCCCGAGACGCTGATCAAACGCACCGCATCCCGAATCTGTTCCTCGGGCACACCGAAGTGCGCAGCGGCATTGGCGACGCTCACGCGATCGTGATCCATGAGATAGGGCACCAGTGACAGCAGAAACGCCAGCTTGTCTTGGGCCTTGTGGGGCTGTGCGCGCTCAGCCATTGTCGGCCGCCGTCGCTTCCAGGCGGGAAATAACCGCATCGCGAAGTTCGGCCGGCGATACGACAAGAACCTCGGGGCCGAACCCCGCGAGTTCGTCAGCGAAGATGTTCGGGTCGCTGTAGTTGAGTTCGAGAACCCCGGATGCCGCGACAATTGCCCCGCGCCGCTTACCGAGCCGAGTGGCAGCATCCGTTCCCGGTTCGACCTGCACCGTGGCCGTGTGCGATCGCCATACCTCGTCTAGTTCGGCGAGAGCCTTCTCAGATTGCCCCGCAGCCGGTGTCGAGAATGTGTCGGAGGTCACGTCCACGGTGCTCACAATTCGCCTGAGCAGAAAGGTTCTGGTGCTGGCCGACTCCGGTTCGTCGGCATACAGGTGCCACCGACCCTGGTGTTGTACCAGCGCGAGGGGCGCGACAGTTCGCAGACGTGGCTGCGCCTCGCCCGGCTTGAGGTACGAGAACCGAACCATCACGCGCTTCTCCAGCGCGGTGCTGAGGGGCTCAAATGCCGCATCCCGCACGCGAACTCGGGGAGCGTAGCCCAGCACGGGCTCGGTCGCGGTGACGCCCAACGACCTGAGCTTGAGTATTGCCCGCCGAGACTCGCCGGAAAGCGAGCCTTCGCGCCACACCATCGCCGCGAGTCCAAGCAGTGTGGTCTCGTCGGGCGAGAAGACGATGTCGGCCGGCAGGTCGTACTCGCCGCGCGGTATCAGGTAGCGAAGATTGTGGTTGTTGCCAGCCTGGCCAGCACTTTCAATCGTCTCGAGCGGTACCCCCAGATCACGGATGTCGTCTTTGTCGCGCTCGAACTGTCGCTCAAGATTCGCGTTGTCGCCGGAGTGCGTGTATCGCTGACGGTAGCCCTGCACCGTCGACAGGATTTCATTCTTGGTGAGCCCGGTATCGGTCGCCAGTAGCGCAAGAACCAAACTGAAGAGCCGTTCCTCGACGGGAATCTTGGCGGCGGCTTTGGGCGTGGCCATGTGATTAGTCGATAGCGAGGATGTCGACAATGAAGAACAGGGTGTCTCCCGCCGACACTCCGGAGGGTTCGCTGCCCGCCGGGTAGCCATCGCTCGGCGGAACGACAACTAACACTTGGCTACCCACGCGTTGCCCGACGAGTGCCTCGGCGAGTCCGGCAACCACACCCTGACCGGTTGCGTCGAGTGGAGACGCCACGATCGTGGCCGGTGCCGAGTTGCTCCACGACGACGCGAACGTCGCGGTGTAGCCCCAGACAATTCCGGTGAGGTTAACGGCAAGGCTGTCGCCGGCGGCGACGATGGCGCCGTTACCTAGTTTGGATGCGGCGACCATCAATGCGGACGGCGCAGGCTTGCTTCCGAACGTGATTCCGGGTTGACCGATAGGCGACAGCACGACGCCGGGAAACTCGTTGCCGACGATCTGGTCTGCGCCGCTCGCCTTGGCGGGGTACGACTCGGACACATCGGAAACGACGACCAGGGTAGTTTCGGGCGCCAAGCCGAGTGCACTTTCTCCGAACAACTGTGACGCTGTGCCGGTAACAACGACGCGCGCGCCAGCCGTGCCGCAGGTAAGTGCCTCAGTGACCGGGAAGTCTCCCATCACAAACGAGCGAAGGCTCAGCGCCAGAATCTCGCCCTGCTGAGAGGCAAGCACGCTACCCGTGCTGCCGTCGTAGATCGTCGTGGCGGCCACGATCGTGTCGCTTGAGGAAATCGCGGGGCCATCACCAGTGGCGACAACCGAGACATCGACGGACTTTGCCACGAGAGGCGTCGGGAATTCGGCCTTCGGGTCAGCTCCGAAGCTTCCGTTAGCGCTTACCAGAGCTGCGTTGCCGCTCGACGAGCAGTCGGCATAGGGCCCTGCCGCCGTCGAGCAAGCGGTCAAC
>JBBQZJ010000219.1:0-4152 GCA_038207805.1 Actinomycetales bacterium
CCATGAACGTCACCGCTATGACGGCATCCACAATTCCGAACGGGGTTGTCCTGTGTTCGAATGCCGTGAGCGCGGGCAACGTGATGAGCACCAGAATTGCGTTTTGGTACAGCACGATGAACAGCAGGTTGAAGACCTCAAACTGCGGCCGTGTCATCCGGGCCCGTAACACCGCCCAGCGGTAGTCCTCGGTTCCTGTGTATCCGCCCTTGCGCGCGAAGTTGAAGGTCAGGCGCGCACCCCAGAGGGTGACGAGCACCGCCATGACCGTGAGTCGCACATCCGTGAAACCGGCGAACCCCGCGAAAATCCAGACGTATACGACGGGCACAATCGACCACAGCCGATCCACCCAGGAGTGTTCCCGCGTAACGAGCGATGTAATCCAGGTAAATGCGCAGACCGCGCCGGCCACGATGATGACGACAACGAGAGGGCTCATGGCGGCATCATATTGCTTCGCCGGCGTCGCTATACTCTGCTCGTGGGAGCCGCACGAGTGACCGAAGTTTCGAGCAAGGTCGTCACCGTGCCGAATCTGCTCAGCTTCTTCAGGCTGGCAATGGTGCCGGTCTTTCTTATCTTGGTGTTGACCGGCCAAGACGCGCTGGCACTGCTGGTGCTCGTGTTCTCCAGCCTGACCGACTTTCTCGACGGGTACATCGCGCGCACCTTTCGCCAGATCAGCAGGCTTGGCCAGCTCCTCGACCCCGCCGCCGACCGGTTGTTTATCTTTGCCGCCCTGATCGGACTGGCCGCGCGGGGAGTCATTCCATGGTGGCTGTTCGCGGTGATCGTGGGCCGCGACGCTCTGCTTCTCGCACTCGGGATCGTCGCCGCAAACTTCGGCTACGGGCCCCTGCCCGTTCACCACCTCGGCAAGGTTGCTACGGCCTGCCTGTTCTACGCCCTGCCGATCCTCATGATCGGTCAAGCCTTTGGGGATGCCGCGTGGCTAACGAATCCGCTCGGCTGGGCGTTCGCGCTCTGGGGGGCCTTTCTGTATTGGTGGGCCGGGGCCATATATCTCATCGAAACTAGTCGTCTAGTGAGAATTCCACGGGTAGTGCCGCCCGCCGAATCCGATACGCTGGGGGCCAAAGGAGGTTTCGATGGTTGATTCCGAAAGCGTCGGTCACGCCGCCGACGACATGCCTCCGGGGCGCAGGGCTGGGGGGCCACAGGATGACGCGACAGTGCACTACGGGGATGAATTTGCCGCGCAGTTGGCGGCGCTCGACGGGGGAGTATCGACCGAAGAACTCGAGGCGATCACCGCGCTTCCCTCCGGCTCCGCGCTCTTGGTGGTGCGCCGGGGGCCGAACATCGGTGCGCGTTTCCTTCTGGATGCTGACGTGACCACCGTGGGCCGGCATCCCGAGGCCGACATCTTTCTCGATGATGTGACGGTGTCGCGTCGTCATGCTGAATTCGTTCGGATGGGCACATCGTTTCAGGTCAAGGATCTGGGCTCCCTGAACGGAACGTACTTCGACGGTGTGCGAATCGACACTGCCCTGCTGAGTGACGGAGCCGAAGTGCAGGTGGGCAAGTTCCGGCTCACGTTCTCTGCCTCCCGGTTCGACCTCGTCGATCTGGCCGGCCAGTAGTGGCGGCCGTTGCGCCCCAGGCTCGTGTGCCTGGGGGCCCCAACCTTCTGAGCATCGGTCAAGTGCTGGCGAAACTGAATCCCGAGTTTCCCGATCTCACTCCCTCGAAGTTGCGGTTTCTCGAAGAGCGCCAGTTGGTTGCTCCCGCCAGAACCGAGTCCGGTTACCGCAAGTTCTCGTCGACCGACATGGATCGCCTGCGTTTCGTATTGGCGATGCAGCGTGACCACTACCTTCCGCTCAAGGTGATCCGTGGCTACCTTGCGGAGCTTGACGCGGGCCGCACTCCCGAACTTCCAGGCGGCACCGTTGCTGTCGGGTCGATACTGTCATCGGGGCGGCGTCTCAGCCGGGATGAGCTCATTCGCGAGGCGGGCGCCACCGCGATGCTTCTTCAGGATGCCATCACCGCGTCGCTGATCGTGCCTGCCGATGTGTTCGGCGATGATTCACTGGCCGTGCTGAAGGCCCTTGCCGAACTGCAGCGTTCGGGAATCGAGCCGCGGCACCTCCGCGGTTTTCGAGCGGCCATGGAACGCGAGTTGGGTCTCATTGAAAACGCGCTCATGCCCGTAGCCCGGCGAAAAGATGCCTCCAGCCGCGCCCGTGTCGCCGAGATGGCCCGCGAGATCGCCGGGCAGTTGGAGATTGTCCGAAGCAGTCTTATCAGATCTGCCCTGTCGCGCCTCGATTCGTAGTACCGTGAAAATGCGTGACGACACGCCCGGTAGATGACGGGGTTCGGAGCGCGGGCGTGGGTACCGTGGGGTTGCACAAAGACTAAGTGTTAACGTCAACTTGAAGGTTAGAGGGACAGGGCATGAGCGAACTCAACCGTAGCGAGGAGTCGCGCTACGATCTCGGCCTCCTCTTCACTGACGGCATGCACGATCTGGATGACTCATCCGGCTACCGAGGAGCCATTGCGGCGCGGGCGGCTGGCATCAGTTACCGCCAACTCGATTACTGGGCTCGCACTGGGCTCGTCGAACCCACAGTGCGTGGTGCGGCCGGGTCCGGGTCACAGCGCTTGTACGGATTTCGTGACATCCTCGTGCTCAAGCTCGTCAAGCGATTGCTCGACACCGGGATCTCACTACAGCAGATTCGGGTCGCGGTGAATCAGCTTCGCGAGTCGGGTATCAACGATCTTGCTCAGACCACGCTCATGAGTGACGGCGCGAGCGTGTACCTCTGTACGTCGAGCGACGAGGTGATCGACCTCGTCAGCCGTGGCCAGGGCGTCTTCGGCATTGCCGTAGGCAAAGTGCTCCGCGAAGTCGAGCACGACCTCATCGAATTGGATTCGGTCGCGGGCGAAGACCCCCTCGACGAACTTGCGAAGCGCCGGGCAGTCCGCGCCTCGTAGCGCCGAGCACTGGCGCCGCCGCGACGGCTACTGCTGGTCGTTCGCGAATTCACCCATGCGCGCAGCACGCATGACACGCTCGAGCAGCTGATCGAAGTTGCGCGCCATCTCCTGAGCGCTCTCGCCCGGCCAGACGTGCAGCGGCTTTGCGGCCCCTTGCGCCTGCTGCAACGACGTGCGCTCCGGTAGCTGGGGGCTCAGCACCAGTGGACCGAACATGTCGCGCAACTCTTTGATTCGGAACTGATGTTCCAACGACTGCGAGCGGAGCCTGTTCACGATGATTCCGAGCGGCTGAAGCCGAGGGGAGAGGCCACGACGGATCTCTTCGATCGCCCGCAGGGCTCGGTCAGCGGCAGCAACCGAGAATAGGCCCGGCTCCGTCACGATCGTGACGCGGTCGCTTGCCGCCCACGCCGTTCGGGTGAGTGCGTTCAACGACGGAGCGCAATCGATGAGCACTAGGTCATAGTCGGCCTCGACGTTAGCGAGGGCCTCCTCGAGCTTCCAGATATCGCGGATGCTGGGGTGGGGCCCGTCGAAATTGATCGCGCTCGGCGAGCCGATGAGTACGTCAACCTTGCCCGGACGCCCGCGGGTCCAGCCGCTCGGAACGATTGCGGCGCGAACGATCTTCTCTTTGGGCGTCGCCAACACGTCGGCCACGTTGAGGTGACCTGCGACCTCGATGTCCATTCCGGTCGAGACATCCGACTGCGGATCGAGATCGACGACCAGGGTCCGAAGTCCCTTTGCGAATGCTGCGGAGGCTAGCCCGAGCGTCACCGTGGTCTTTCCCACGCCCCCTTTGAGGGAGCTGACGCTAAGTACATGCACGATTAGAGACGATACCTTCACTAGTCTTAAAGAACCTAAATCATGGCCTCCCTCGGCGCCCCGCTGGGCCAATTCCCAGTCTGGCAGCACCCTAGGCTGGAGCCACCTAGGAAAGGACTCGATGTTCTCCAAAATTCTCGTGGCTAACCGTGGTGAGATCGCCATTCGAGCGATGCGGGCCGCGTACGAACTCGGTGCGAAGACCGTCGCCGTATTTCCCTACGAGGATCGAAACTCGATCCACCGGCTCAAGGCCGACGAGGCTTATCAGATCGGCGAGCCGGGACATCCGGTGCGTGCCTACCTCGACGTGTCCGAGATCATTCGTGTCGCTAA
>JBBQZJ010000220.1:0-4122 GCA_038207805.1 Actinomycetales bacterium
CCAGGTGCCCGAACGTGAGCGCAACCGTGCCGTACGGAGTGGCGACAGTGGTGGTTTCGGACTGACCGTCTTCGAACAAGCTGTAGAGACCGGAGCCACCAATTATTGCGATCGTGGTCATGTCTCGGCCCGTGATCCCCTCGTCTAGTCATGAAAATACTGCGGTAACGGGATTGTATGACGGGAACCCCCGGGTTAGCGCAGCCGTCATGCACGCCACATTCGGGCTACCGTGGATCTGTGAGAAGGTGGCCGCGCGTAGTGGAAGCGTCGGTCGCGGGCGCCATTGTGGTGCTCCTCACCGGGTGTGCGGCGCAGGGCGAGGTGCCGGACGAAGCGCGAGCGGTCAAGTACGCGCCGATCGCGGAGTCGCTGTCGCGACAGCAGCTCGCGGACCAGCGGCAGCGCAGCGACGAGGTGGTCGCGACTCTGGTGCCGGCCACCCAGCCGGGATGCTCCGCGGCAGTCGGCGTCGAGGGCACGGTGGTCTGGGCCGGAGCCGCCGGCCTCGCCGATCTCGCCGCAGCCACGCCAGTGACAACGCAGACTCGGTTCGACATGGCATCCGTCTCAAAGCAGTTCACGGCCACCGCCATCCTGATGCTGCAGCGCGAAGGCTTGCTTTCCGTCGCTGACCCGATCGGCACCTACGTCGACGGGCTGCCGGCGTGGGGCTCGACAGTCACAATCGATCAACTCATCCACCACACGAGCCGCATCCCCGACTATTGGGTGGAGCTCGTCGACATCGGCATCGGCTTTAGCGACCCCGCCGACCAAGCCACAACTCTGGAGGCAATTAGGCGCGACTACGCCCTCGAGCCCGGTACTGGCTTTCTGTACTCGAACTCGAACTATGTTTTGCTCGCTGAAGTGGTGGGGCGGGTGAGCGGCCAAGCGCTCCCCGACTTCCTCGCCGAGCGCATCTTCACACCTCTCGGCCTTGACATGGTGGTCGCACCCACCCTCCACGCTGACGACATTGCACTGTCGTACGACGACAACCTCCAACTCCAGGAGGCGGGCTGGACCTCGTACGGTCACACCGGCATCGTCACCACGCCGAGCGAACTGGTGCGCTGGGGCGATCAGTACCGTGCCGGCGACATCATCCAAGCCGACTTCGCGGTCGGAGCCGTCGACGAGGAGGCAGGCGAGTTGTACGCGGCCGGGATGGATATCGAGGTCGACGGAGACCTCAATCACACCGGGCGGATGGGCGGCTTCGTGTCGGACTTTACGGTCTCCGCCGACCGCGAAACCGTCATTGCCGTGATGTGCAACGGGCACCTGTCGAACCGCTTCGGCATCGCCGATGCGCTCTGGAAGATCTGGGACCCCCGGCCGACCGGCTGAGACTCAGTCTCGCTCAGCCTCGGTCCGGCTGGGTCTCAGTGCGTAGCCACGCCCGTACCGAGTCGTTGTGCTGCCCGAGAGTCGGCGGGGCCGAGTGCTCGGTGCGGGTCACTTCCACGCCGTCCCCGCCAAAGAACCGCAGGGGTGGCCCGGGCAGGCTGAGCCGACCAAGCGTCTCGTGGTCGACTTCCACAATGAGGCCCTGGGACTGTGTCTGGTCCCACTCGTAGACCTCCTGCAGGTCGCGCACCCGGCCGGCGGGGATACCCGCAGCAGTGAGGGCGGCGAGCAGGGCATCCGGTTCCCAAGCGGAAAACACGGTCTCGATGGCGTCGATCAGCGAGTCACGATTGGTGACGCGAAGGCTGTTGGATGCCCACCGTGAGTCATCCGCTTCGAGCCCGGTTAGCTCGCACAGCCGCGCCCAGAGCCCCTCCGACCCGACGGCGATTTGTACCGAACCTGACCCTGCGCGGAACAGCCCGTACGGGGCGATCGAGGAGTGGTGATTGCCACCGGCGTGACCGACCTCACCGGCCACCGTCCATCGGGTGCCCTGATACGCGTGAACCCCCACCACGGAAGCGAGAAGGGATGTGCGCACGACCTGCCCGAGACCCGTCTGCTCCCGTTCGAGCAGCGCGGCGAGAACACCGTAGGCGCCATACATCCCCGCAAGCAGGTCGGCGATCGGCACGCCCACCCGTTGCGGGTCGTCGGGGTTGCTGCCCGTGAGCGACATGAGCCCGGCCTCCCCCTGAGCGATTTGGTCGTAGCCTGCTCGCGAACCCTCGGGGCCGTCGTGCCCGAACCCACTGATCGAGAGCACCACCAATCGGGGGTTGAGGTGCTCCAGTCGGGCAGCGTCAAACCCGAGCTTGTCGAGGGTACCGGGGCGGAAGTTCTCGAGTAGGGCATCCGCCCGTTCGATGAGGGATGCCAGTACCGCGGCGTCAGCGGGGTTCTTCAGGTCGAGGGTGATCGATTCCTTATTGCGATTGGCAGAAAGGAAGTACGTAGATTCCTGGGCAGCATCCGGCCCCACGAACGGCGGGCCCCAGCCGCGGGTGTCGTCGCCCGTTCCGGGAGTCTCGACCTTGATCACCCGGGCGCCGAGGTCGCCGAGCATCATCGCGGCGTGTGGTCCGGCGAGGGCCCGCGTGAGGTCGATCACAAGGTACCCAGCAAGTGGGCCTGTGCTGTTGCTCATCGCGGGTCCTCGCTTAGGGTTCGAATGCTCTCGGCCTCGGCGAGGGACCGCGAGGCCATTCTATTTTGGAGCGGGTGCCGCCTGCGCATCCTGCTGTGCTGGCGACTCCGAGGCGTCACGAGACCAGCGGTGAAAAGCCTCGTGTGCTTCTTCGGCCGTCTCGTAGGCGCCCAGCAAGGCCTCGAGGTCTCCTATTCGGTAAACCGTGAAGCCGAGGGCGGAGCTGATGACTTGCCCCACCACCTCGCCGTCGCGGGTCACCAAATCAAAGTCGTACGATCTCGGGCGAGGACGCAGCTCCACCTCGCGATATTCGCTGTCCTTCGGTTCACTGCTCATGCTCTTAGGGGCATCCTCTCTGTCGGCCGCGTGTCATCCCCCAATCTCAATGGGCCACTCGAACCTAGTGCGACGATGGACCGGGACCGGGGGGGTTGACCCGACCGCTTCGTCGGCGTAAATGCCACGATGACGTGGGTCGATAAGAAGGGTGGGGCTCCCGAAATCGTGTCTACTCGCCTAGGCCACTCAGCCGTCAAAGTCAACCACTTCTGCGAACTTCGAAGACGGTGCGATCCTGAATCGGTAGTAGATCAGGAGGGACGACATGGCAATCCAGATGACCGCACGGGCCGAAGACGGCGTCAAAGCGCACGCTGAGCGGGTGACGGACTCCGTCGATATTTCTCTGTTGGCCGACGGGATCTACTGTGTATTAGGGCCTTCGGCCACCCTTGGCTTCGTCGTACAAGATGGCAATCTGTTCATCGCCCGGCATGGGCGGGAATTCTTGATGTCCCGCAGCATCGGGGAGTCGCTTTCGTTCGACGTTTGCGTGGAAATGGTCGTCGACTCGCGGAGTTAGTAGCTGCGAATGGAGCCAGCTACCCCGCCACGATGTCTCGATCGCGCAGTCGCTTGAGTGCGACCGCTGCGACCACGACGGTGAAGACGCCGACAACGATCAGAGGCACCGCCGTGAAATCGGCACCCACCCGCGGCACGACCGTGAACGGCGTGTTCTGGATGACCCAGTCCGGCAGGCCGAACACCTCGCCAAACATCGACAGCACGACGACAACGCCGTAGGTGCCCCATGTGACCGCGCTCGCCGCCCGGGGGAGCCAGGCAGCACAGAACACGACGAAGGCGATGATCAGCAGGATCGACGGCCAGTACGCCAGAGACGCAGCAGCAAATCGCCCGCCCTGGCTGGGATCGTTGACCGATGCGCCGAAACTGGCGCCGATCAGGTACCCGCTGACCGCCAAGAGGGCTAGCGAGATCACCGCAGGCACGACCATCCGTGACAGCGCCCAGCCAACCCGCGAGAGGGCAAGTGACCACTGCAACTCTGCGCGCCCGCCGGCCTCCTCGGCCCGAACAGTGTCGGTGCTCTGGATGGCGAAAGCCGCAACGAGCATCGCGTTCGCCATCACGAAGAAGCCGAGTAGGGCATCCAGAACATCCTTGGACTCGCCGAGAAACGCCTGAGCGAGCGGGTTGTCCCCGGCGAGCAGGCCCGCCATCGCGGTGGCCACTGTTCCGAAGAAGGC
>JBBQZJ010000221.1:0-4101 GCA_038207805.1 Actinomycetales bacterium
TGGGCGCCGGGCGATCTTCGTCGGTAGGCGGCTGGGCGTAGAAGCCACGGCCTCCGATGCCGCCCTGCATGCCGACGCCACGACCGGACACCTCAACCGTCGCACGCGACAGCGCGCGGTCCGTGGGCATGCGGCGCTGGCGCGGGTCGAAAGCGTCGCGCAGGCCGTCACCGATGAAGTTGATGCACAGCGCGATCGTGATGATGAACACGCCCGGCCACCAGAACAACCATGGACGCGTTGCGAACGCCGCCTGATTTTCGCTGATGATCTTGCCGAGCGAGGTATCGGGGGCCTGCACACCGTAGCCCAGGAAGCTCAGGCCGGTCTCGATCAAGATCGCGGCGGCCATCAGAAGCGTCGAGTTCACGATGATGACGCCGACCGCGTTCGGCAGGATGTGGCGGAAGATGATGCGCCGATCGCGCGCGCCGGCCACCCTGGCCGCATCCACGAACTCGCGTTCTCGTAGGCTCAGGAACTCCCCGCGCACGAGTCGGGCGAGACCCGTCCAGAGCACCAATCCGAGGATGACCGCCAGCACCGGTTCCCCGGCGAAACCGAAGCGGCGACCGAGAACGGCGCCGATGACGATTACCGGGATCGTGATGACGACGTCGGTGAAGCGCATGAGGACCGAGTCGGTCCAGCCGCGGTAGTAGCCGGAGATCGCGCCAATAACGGTTCCGATGATTGTCGCGATGCTGCCGACGATCACCATGATCATGAGGGACTGTTGGGTGCCGCGCATAACGACCGCGAATATGTCGCGCCCGACCTGATCCTGCCCAAACGGGTGATTGCCGATGGCAAACGGAAAGAGGCTGAGCGTCGGGCGCCCATTGTTTTCAAGATCCCCGGCGATGTTCCACGTGAACTGCCACCAGCCGCCAGACTTCCAGCCGCCGAACGCCACTCCTACCGACGTGAATGCCAGCACAATGATGAACGCCAAGACAACCATGGAGACAAGGGCGCCGCGGTGCCGGAAGAACCGCTTGCGCACAATCTGGCCTTGGCTGAGGCCGGCAATGTCTTTAAGTTCGATCGAGTTTTCGGAATCGGTGACATCGCCCGTAGGACTGACGGGGCCAGACAGGTTGCTCATGAGGACACCCGGATTCTCGGGTCGAGACCCGCATACACGAGGTCGGCGATCAGGTTGAAGGTAATGGCGAGGCTGCCCGTGACCAAGAAGAAGGCCATGACCGGGTTCGGATCAACATGGTCAAGACCGTTTTGAAAGAGAGCGCCCATGCCGGTCCAGCCGAACACTCGCTCGGTGATGACCGCGCCGCCGATGATGCCACCGATGTCGAATGCAACGATCGTAGCAATCGGGATGAGCGCGTTGCGGAACGCGTGACGCACCACGACGGTGCGCTCGGTAAGACCCTTGGCGCGGGCCGTGCGGATGTAGTCCTGGTTCATGACCTCGAGCAGGCTCGCGCGAGAGTAGCGCGTGTAGGTGGCGAACGAGATCAGGATGAGCGCAATGGTGGGCAGCAGAAGATGCGTGAACAGGTCGACACCGTGCACCCAGAGCGAGCCCTCGAGGCCGGGAGTGCCCGAGCCGATTGTCGCGATTGGGCGCCCCTTCACTCGTCCGGAGTTTGCGTAGTCGTCCCACACCTGCATGAAGCGATCGAGTGACAACACTGCGCCAGCTACCAAGCCAACGATGGCCGCGGTGCGCGCGACGGGCCGACGGTCGTCGCCGCCCATGAGCCATCCGATCCCCCACGCCACGCCGACGAGCGCGGCGAGCGACCCGACCCATCCCCAGAAGGGCAGGCCGGTTGTGAAGAAGATAAACGGGTACCAGAGTCCAATGCCGATTGCGGCCACAACCAGGGATGCGTAGAGGGCCTTGCGGTTGCGGAGGCCGGTCGAGATCACTGTGATACCGAATGCCGCACCGACGAGGGTGATCGCTATTCCGACGATTCCGATGTGCGGGTTGCTGAACCAGTTGGAGAGGTCCATGTAGACCAGTACTGCGGCGGTCGCCGCCGCTGCAACGGCGAAAGTTACGAGCCGTTTGAGCCCCTTGCCCGGAATGATCGACATCCAGATCAGCCCGGCTATGACCGCGAACAGGGGTATCAGCCACCACAGGATCTTTGGATCCGCGAGAAAGTCATTGAAGCCGATAGCGATGTACTGCTTAAGCAGAACCGCAACCCAGAAGATGGGCAGCGAGAAGAACAGAAATGACAGGAACGTGACGCCGTAGTCGTAGCCGCTGTACTGACGAAGGGCGGTCGTGATTCCCACCACGAGTCCGAGAACGATCGCGACGAGGCTGGCAATCGTGACCAGCTGAAGCGTCGACCCTGCGGCCTGACCCAGCAGCACGTTCACCGGTTGGTTTTGAACAGTGACGCCGAGATCGAAGAAGCCCTTGCCCGTGAGGCCGAAGATTCCGCCCAACCAGATGAAGTAGCGAAGGTACGGCGGCACATCGAGGTGCAACAACGCTGTTCGCGCCTCGATGAGCTGAAGTTTGTTGGGGGCCGTGCTGGTTCTCAGGTCTTCGAGCGGATCGCCCGAGAGAGACACGAGGATGTACATCAGGTACGTTGCCGCGAGAAAAATGAACAGGGAGGCGATGAGCCGCCTGACGACGAATGTTGCCACGAATGGCACCTACCTTTGTGGTTCTTCCAGAGGGTGGGCGCTGGGGCCGAAACCGGCCCCAGCGCCCTGGGATTAGCTGACTGTCACATCAGTAATTGAGCTCAGGAGCTCGATTACGGAGTTGCCGTGACGGGTGTCCAATCCCACACATTCCAGAAGATCGTCGGCGAAAGCGTCGACGGGGCGATTCCAGCAATGGCGTTCTGGTCAAAGGCCGTGACCGCCGGGAACTGGAAGATCGTCACACCATAGAAGTCATCCCACAGCAGCTTGTCGATCTCGATCTGAATCTCGATCTGCTTGGCGGGGTCAAACTCCTTACCCAAAGCATCCGTCAGCTTGTCCATTTCTGGGTTGCTGTAGAAGTTCAGGTTGTTGATGCCCTTCGAGTTGTACGTCGGGGGCGGGCCGTTGGTAACACCAAGGCTCGTCGACTGCCATCCGAAGAGTGACGCGTCGTACGCACCAGGAGTACCGAGCAGGCCACCCCATGACGGGCTGGAGCAGTCCGTCACGTTGAAGCCGGCAAGGGCGCCCGACTGCTGGATCAGCAGGAACTCGTTCGCGCGACGAGGGTTCGTCGACGAGAAGAGCATGCAGACCTCGGGGTTGGTAGCGCCTGCCTCAGCGAGTAGCGCCTTGGCACCCTCGATGTCGACATCCGCATAGGCGGCAGAGCCGTTGTTGGCGACAGACTCGTCGTAACCGGCGGCTCCCGGCAGGAAGACCTGCGAGTTGCGCACCTCGGCGTCGGCCTGCAGCGGCTTGATCAGCTTGTCGATGATCTCCTGACGGGGGATCACCTTCATGAACGCCTCACGGATGAGGGGGTCGTTGAAGTTGCCGCTCTTGGACTGGTCGAACTGGAGGTCGATGTGCTCGTAGGTGCCCTCGTATCCACCGATAACGGTGACATCGAGTGCTGCGAGCGCGTCGGCTACGTCGGCCGTTGCCTGAGGCGAGATGACCTGAACTTCACCGTTCTGCAGTGCCTGCACGGCAGCGAGCGGATCGGTGATGAAGCGCACGGTGATCTCCTGCACCTTGGGCTGGTTGGCCCCGGTGTAAGTGGTGTTCGCCGTGAGGGTCACGTACTGGTCAGCGACGAAGTCGGTGATCGTGTACGGACCGTTGCTGAGCACGAGGTTCGTGTCGGCCGGCATCTCCGTGAAGTTGAAGCCGGAGTTCCAGAAGCCCGAGACGGCGGCCATAGCAGTGGCGTCGTTGTCCGTGATCGCGGTGATCAGGGCGTCCTTTGCCTTCTGCGGGTCATCGATGCCCAGAGCGTTCATCGCGACCACGTGGGCCGGCACGCCGACACTCGTGAAGGCAAGCTCCCAGTCGACAAATGGCTGGTCGTAGGTCAACGTGATCGACTTCTTGTCGTCACTGACTTCCGGCAGCGTGCTCACGAGGCCAAGGCCCGTTGTGGGGTCCGCGCCGGAATCGAAGAACACCACG
>JBBQZJ010000222.1:0-4095 GCA_038207805.1 Actinomycetales bacterium
TCTCGCGTGGCCCGGCTACGTCGAAGACGGCACCAACGACCCGACCGTCGACTGGGTTACCCCCTTTGTCGATGCCACCGGCTGTCAGGTGACAAGCAAGTCCTACGGCACCTCCGATGAGGCGTTCAACCTGATGAAGACTGGCGACTACGACGTCGTAGCGGCCTCCGGTGACGCCAGCCTGCGGCTCGTCGCCGCGGGGGATGTTGCCCCGGTCAACACCGACCTGCTGAAGAACTACGGCGGCATCTTCGACTTCCTAAAGATGCAGTCCTGGAACAGCGTGGACGGTGTCTCCTACGGCATCCCGCACGGCTACGGCGCCAACCTGTTGATGTACAACACCGACGTCTTCCCCGTCGCCCCCACGTCGTGGAGCGTCGTGTTCGATGACGCCGCCGCGAACGCCGGCAAGGTGACAGCGTACGACTCGCCGATCTACATCGCGGATGCTGCGGTCTACCTCATGGCCCACAAGCCGGAGCTCGGCATCAGCAACCCGTATTCGCTCGACGAAACTCAACTGGCTGCAGCGGTGGACCTGTTGAAGGTGCAGCGCGCCAGCATCGGCGAGTACTGGAGCGACTACCTCAAGGAGATCCAGGCGTTCGAGACCGGTGACAGCGTCGTCGGAACAACGTGGCAGGTCATCCAGAACTATGTCTCGACCGGCAACACCGACGTCACCCTCCCCGAGGAGGGCGTCACCGGATGGAGCGACACGTGGATGATCGGATCGCAGGCGAAGAGCCCGAACTGCGCGTACGCGTGGCTCGACTACATCGCTAGCCCGGAGGCGAACGCGCAAGCGACCGCCTACTTCGGTGAGGCACCGTCCAGCCAAGCGGCCTGTGACTTCCGTGACGACTGCGAGGCGTTCCACGCCGGCGACGCGGACTACGCCTCGAAGATCTGGTACTGGTCTACTCCGATTGCCGAGTGCCTTGACGGGCGCACGGATGTCACCTGCACCGACTACTCCGCCTGGACGACTGCGTGGCAGGAGATCAAGGGCTAAGTGACTTCCGCCCCCACGATCGAGCGTGCCGGGGTCCCTCCCACCCGAGAGACCCCGGCGCGCAAGATCTCCGTATTCCTGAGCCAACACGCTCGGGTTCGACTGACACTGCTCCTGTCGGCTCCGCTGTTCTGGCTTGGTTTGGTGTACATCGCGGCGCTCGCTGCGCTGCTCATCACCGCGTTCTGGACCGTCGATAGTTTCACGGGCCAGGTCAATACCACCTGGACCTTCGACAACATCATCACGGTGTTCACCGGGTCGCTGTACCAGGCCGTCACCCTGCGCACCGTGGGTGTCGCTCTCCTCGTGACGATCATCGACATCGTGGTGGCACTGCCGATCGCCTTCTTCATGGCGAAGGTCGCGAGCCCTCGCCTGCAGCGCATCCTCGTCATCGCGGTTCTCATGCCGCTCTGGGCGAGCTACCTCGTGAAGGTCTACGCGTGGCGCTCGGCCCTCTCGCAGGGCGGAATCGTTGAGTGGTTGGTTTCTCCGTTCGGTGGCATCTCGCCCGGATACGGGCTGCCTGCCACCATCATCACGCTGTCGTATCTGTGGCTTCCCTATGTGATCTTGCCGATCTACGCGGGGCTCGAGCGAGTGCCGAACTCGTTGCTCGAAGCATCCAGTGATCTGGGCGCGAAGACGTGGCGCACAATGGGCTCGGTTGTTCTACCGATGCTGTGGCCCGCCATAATCGCCGGATCCATCTTCAGTTTCTCGCTCTCGCTCGGCGACTACATCACCGTCAACATCGTGGGCGGCGCGAACCAACTGCTCGGCAACCTCGTGTTCACCAACGTGGGTGCGGCCAACAATCTGCCGCTCGCCGCCGCGATCGCGCTCATCCCGATCGGCATCATGATCGTCTACCTCGGGGTCGCCCGCCGCACCGGCGCGCTCGACAGCCTCTAGCCAGACACAGCCCCCGAACCAGCTACGCCGAACCAGCAACGCCGAACCAGCAACGCCGAACCATGGAAGGAATTGTCGGATGCGACTGAGCCGCGCAGCGCGCGCCACCCTCGGCACCATCACCGCGCTCATCCTCACCGTTGTCTACATGCCGCTCTTCGTGGTGTTCGTCAACTCGTTCAGCACGAGCACGAGCCTTACGTGGCCACCGCCCGGGTTCACGCTGGAGTGGTGGGGTCGCGCGTTTCGTAACGCCGGCGCGCTGGAAGGCGTGACGACGAGCCTGCAGATTGCGCTGGCCTCGACCGCGATAGCACTCGTGCTCGGAACGCTCGTCTCGATCGCACTTCAGCGGCACTCATTTTTTGGCAGGGATGCGGTCAGCCTTCTAGTCATCCTGCCAATCGCACTGCCCGGAATCGTGACCGGCATCGCCCTCAACAACGCCTTCCGAACCATCCTCGATGTGCGCCTCGGCGTCATGACGATCATCATCGCGCACGCGACATTCTGCATCGTTACCGTGTTTAACAACGTCATCGCCCGCTTGCGGCGCATGGGAACGAGCCTCGAGGAGGCCTCGGCCGACCTCGGCGCTGGGGTATGGACGACGTTCCGGCTGGTCACTTTTCCGCAGCTGCGCTCGGCGTTGCTCGCCGGGGGTTTGCTCGCTTTCGCGCTCTCGTTCGACGAGATCATCGTGACGACATTCACGGCCGGGGCCGGCGTGACCACCCTGCCGATCTGGATCCTCGACAACTTGTTTAGGCCCAATCAGGCACCCATCGTGAACGTCGTGGCGGTGGTGCTGGTCGCGTTCTCGGTCATCCCGATCTATTTCGCACAGCGGCTGTCGGGGTCGGAGCAGTTGCAGAAGTAGGGGTGGCGGTCTAGGTCGGTGCGATCGCTTCCTCGTTCGGAGCCGACGTGATCTCACTCTGGGAGACCAGTAGGTAGCGACTGCTCCTCAACAGGCCGTCGCCGAGATACTTGTTCTATTTGCTGGGTTTTCACTCGAACATACGTTCGATTTGTGCGAGAATTGAGGCATGTCATTCACCGAGTCGTTTGCTCAGACCGCCGCCGCGGTTGTCGAGCTCGGCGCGGATGCTGCGGCCCTCGCTGCGCTAGGTGACGACGATCTGGTGGCCGCGCACGCTCTAATCACATCGCATCGTCACAGCGTGGACCTGTTTGCGGCGTGGCTGTCCGCGGAGATTGGCAAGCGCTCGTCTCGGGAGGCTGGCCACTCAGGGTTGGCGCAAAGCCGCGGGTTTGGCAGCGCTGAGAGCTTCCTGCAATCGGTGTCGCCCGTGTCTCGGTCGGAGGCCACCCAGCTGATCGCGGCGGGCACGCTGATGGTCGCGACCGACACCCTGTGGGAAGGGGCGCTGTCGAAAGCACTGGTGGGCGGCGCGCTGTCGGTACCCGCCGCTGAGGCGATTCGGCGGGGCCTCGCCGCGGTGGCTGAGATCTCTCCGGCCGACGACCTCGCCGCAGAGTGTGAACGGCTGATCTCGCGTGTTCCAGAGACCTCCCTTGACGAACTGCGTCAGGAGGCACGTACCGCACGCGATCGACTTGATGAAGCCGGCATCGCCCGGCGTGAGAAAGAACGCCGCGACAACCGTTACCTCAAGCGCTGGATCCGTGACGATGGAATGTACCAGGGCGCGTTCCTGCTCGACCCCGAAGCGGGGCTCCACGTCTTCACCGCGCTCGATGCGATCATGGCACCGCGGCGCGGGGTTCGGTTCGTGGATGCCACGGCGCAGGCCGAGGCAGAGTCGCTCATTGCCGAGCCCCGCAGCAACGACCAACTCCTCGCCGATGCGCTGGTCGACATCGTGCGCCTTGCCGTAGACGCCGACCCCGGCACCCTGTTCGGTGCTCGTCGCCCGGCCGTGCGGGTCGTCGTAACTGAGCAGACGCTCACCGGCGCCGGGGGCCACGGCTTCCTCGAAAGTGACGCCCAGCCCCTCGCTCGCGAGAGCATCGACCGATTCGTCTGCGATGTCGGCGTCATCGGCATCAAGTTCGACCGCCGCCGCCAGATTATCGACCTCGGACGCACTCAGCGACTGTTCAGCCAGCCGCAACGACTGGCAATCGCGGTACGCGACGGCGGATGCCTCTTCCTCGCCTGCACGAAACCACCC
>JBBQZJ010000223.1:0-4050 GCA_038207805.1 Actinomycetales bacterium
AGTCTGCCGCCGATGATCTGGGGGTGACGGTGCTGCTCAAGGGGCACACCACCTTTGTCGCGGGCGAGGGCATAGCGTTCTCGGTTCGGGCGGCCCCGACTTGGCTCGCGACAGCGGGAGCCGGTGACGCGCTTGCAGGCATTCTTGGTGCGCTAGTCGCGACTCATTCCACGGCCGTGATGGATGACCCGAGCTACCTTGCCCGCCTGGCGGCGACTGCCGCTCTCGTGCACGGTCTTGCGGCGGAACGCGCCAGTGCTGGCGGCCCGTTGACCGTGCTCGACCTGTGCGGGAGCATCCCGGCCACGATCGCAGCGCTCCTCCAGAGGTAAGCCGATCGGCTCGCTCAGCCGGCGTTGAACCGCGACAGAAAGGCTTTCGTTCGCTCTTCCCGGGGTGACCCGAAGACTTCGGCCGGGGTACCCTGCTCGGCGACGACCCCACCGTCGAGAAAAACGACCCGATCGGCGACATCCCGAGCAAACGCCATCTCATGGGTCGCCATGACGATCGTGGTCCCCTCGTCTTTCAGTTCGCGAACGAGGTCGAGCACCTCGGTGACGAGTTCGGGGTCGAGCGCGCTGGTTATCTCATCGAGCAACAACAACTCGGGCCCGGTGGCAATCGCGCGCACAATGGCCGCGCGCTGTTGCTGCCCCCCCGAGAGCCGATCGGGATAGGCCCGGGCGAACGTGCCCAGCCCGACGCGCTCCAGAAGTTCCAGTCCACGGGTTTCCGCGGCATCCCTGCTGTGCTTGAAGACGCGACGCAGGGCAAGTGTGACGTTATCGAGCACGGTGAGATGCGGAAAGAGGTTGTAGTGCTGGAACACGACGCCGATGCGAGCACGCACATCATCCACGTTCGTGCGTGGGTCGCTGATGTCGACGTCGCGCAGCCACACCTGACCATCGTCGACCCGCTCGAGGAGGTTGATTGTCCGCAGCAGGGTTGACTTGCCGGAACCGCTCGCCCCGATCAGCGCGACGACCTCGTGGGTCGAGACGTCGAGGTCGACGCCTCGTAGCACTGGCACCGAACCAAACGCCTTATGGATATTGCTCAGCCTCAAGACGCGCTCGTTCATACGACGCCGCCGATCTGCTCGCGAGCGCGAAGCCGGGCCGAATACCAGTCCGTGAGACGAATCATCGGCAGGGCCAGCACAACGAATAGCAACCCGGCGAGCACGTAAGGAGTGAAGTTAAAGAACTTGGCGGTCTCGATCTGGGCGGCACGAACGGCGTCCACGGCACCCAGCACCGAGATCAAACCGACATCCTTTTGCATCGCGATGAAGTCGTTCATGAGAGCCGGCGTGACCTTTCGCACGGCCTGAGGGAGAATCACAAGCCGCAGCGACTGCCCGTGGCTCAGCCCCAGGGAGCGGGCAGCGAGCCGCTGAGACGGATGAACCGCCTCGATTCCCGCCCTGAATACCTCGGATACATAGGCCGAATAGGTCAGGATGAGCGCGATGGTCCCCAACACCGCTGCGGGAATCCGAGCACCGTCTGCTCCCTGCAGGCCCGGGATGCCGTAGCCCACCAGATAGAGCACAATGATCAGCGGCATCCCGCGAAAAAGATCGGTGTATCCCGCGGCAAGTGCTCGCAGCGGAAAGAACACCGGCCCGCGAAGCGTGCGGATGATCGCAATCAGCACGGCCACAACGAACACACCGATAACGGCGAAAAACAGCACCCGCAGGTTGAGCAGGAAGCCGTCCCATACGCGCGGAAGCGCTGCTACCAGCACCTCGGGGTCGAAGAAGGTCGACTGCACTTGCGCCCAACCGGGCGTGTTCACAATGAATAGCCATGCCGCAATTGCCAGCACGAGGGTGCTGGCAACGCTGATCAGCACCGATCGAATTCCTTGACGACGACGAAAGGCCCGACGATCCAGCTCGATTGGGCTGGGCCGCCGGGCCTCGTCGTCGCGAGAAGTCACGAGGACGAAACTACCGGACTCCGTGAACTACTTGAGCACCGGGGCGTCGACCGCGTCGGCGAGCCACTTGTCGGCAATCTTCTGGAGAGTGCCGTTTTCGCGCAGTGCGTCGACGGCGGTAGTGACGGCATCGGTGAGTGGGCTGCCCTGAGCGAGAACCAGGCCGAATTCGTCGCCGCTCTTGCCGTCTGGCTTGGGCAGTTGACCGATGATGAGTCCGCCGGTCAATTCGACTCCGGTGAGGTAGAAGGCGGTCGGCAGATCTACAACGATTGCGTCAACCGTGCCGCTCTCGAGTGCAAGCTTCGCGTCGTCGTTCGAGTTGAACGCCTGGGCGCCGGCGGTCGGTGCGATTTGCTGTTCGATGGCGTCGAAGCTCGTGGTGCCCGTTGCGGCTCCAATGAGCAGATCCTTGAGATCGGCCAGACTCGTCGCACCGGCGGCCTGGGAGGCTTCCGTGGTGATGACTACCTGGGTGGTCTCGTAGTACGGGGAACTAAAGTCCACGTTCTGCTTGCGCTCGTCGGTTATCGAGAACTGCTGAAGGTTGAAATCGAAGTTCTTGGGCCCGGGGGCGATTGCCTCATCGAAGGTGGTGCGGACCCACACGACGTCTTCGGCGGCGAAGCCGAGCTGCTCGGCGACCGCGTACGCGATCGCGGATTCAAAGCCCTCGCCGGACTCGGGAGCGTCGTCGATCACCCAGGGGTAGTAGGCCGGTTCACCGGTTCCGATAGTGAGCTTGCCCTCGGTTACATAGTCGCTGGTCGGCGCTGCTGTCGGCGAGCATGCCGCGAGGCAGAGGGCGAGGGTGGCCGCGCCGAGTACGGCGGCAGCGCGGACGATCGTTCGGTTCGTGAGCATGGATGGTCTCCTGGGGCTAGGCGAAGGGGATGCTGTGTGAACACCATCATGGCCTACCACACCCCGACCGCGCAGATCGTGGACGATTTGTTACCGGGATACGCTGGTGCCATGACCCAGACCGCGTCAGCATCGGGGCGCTCCGCATCGATATTTCGAGCGATTGCGACGAGTCACCTGACCCTCTGGGCGGGGTTCGTGGCCGTGCATCTCTGGCTGGGCTTGCTGAACTTGTATGCGCCGGGACTGCCTCTCGGTGACGTCACCTTTGTGTACAAGTTCTGGATGGATCAGGCGATTGTCGCCAACTTCTGGGTCGGGATTGATAGTTCGTTCGTGTATCCGATTCTGGCTCTCGTGCCCATGCTCATCGCCTATGCGTTCGGCCCGGCGCTCTATGCGAGCACGTGGCTGTCGATGGTGATGATTCTCAATGCCATAGCGTTCGCTTTTCTGACCCAGTGGGGTCGATCGAGCCATCGAACCGCGGTGGCGTGGTGGTGGCTTGCATTTCTCGTGTTGCTCGGACCTATCGCGCTTGGCCGCATCGATTCCGTCACCGTTGCTCTGGCCATCGTCGGCGTGCTGTTGATTGCCCGTGCTCCTCGCGCGGCCGTTATCGTGCTGACGCTCGCCACGTGGATCAAAGTCTGGCCGGCATCCATACTCGCCGCCGCAGTGATCGCGCTTCATGGGCGGCTGCGTATCATCGCGGTCGCGCTGCTCACTACGGCGACGATCATCGTGGTCGCCCTCGCGCTGGGCAGCGGCGGCAACCTGTTCAGCTTCATCACCGAGCAGACCGGGCGCGGACTCCAGATCGAGGCGCCGATCAGCACGTGGTGGCTGTGGAGGGCCGCTACAGGGGATCCGGCCACCTTCGTGTACTACGACCAGCAGATCCTCACATTTCAGGTCGCGGGCCCGGGCGCGGATGCGGCAGCGACGCTGATGACCCCGCTGTTGGCGCTCGTGGTCCTGGTGATTTGTGTGCTGGGCGTGCGGGCCGCGAGGGCAGGAATCCAGCCCGGAGACCTGTTTCCACCGCTCACTCTCGCCCTCGTGTCGGCCCTCATCGCGTTCAACAAGGTCGGCTCACCTCAGTTCATCGGCTGGCTCGCAGTTCCCGTTGTGCTGGGCCTCGCCACGCACTTCAGCGGCTACGGACGCTCGTTTCGCACCCCAGCCGTCATGGTTCTCGTTGCTGCAGCGCTGACCCAGCTTGTCTATCCC
>JBBQZJ010000224.1:0-4050 GCA_038207805.1 Actinomycetales bacterium
AAGAACGGATTGAGAGAAGACCACGGGTAGTCGGTGTGCCAGGCGATGTGGCCATCCGGGTTCGCATCGACCATGGCTCGATAGGGCTCAAACCACGCCGCGGTTTCCCGCGGCTCGAAGGTCATGCTGCACGACCAGATACCGCCAATGACCGAGGCCACAGCTCCGGTCTCTTGATAGCGCGGAAGCAGATCCGGCCGCACGAACGTGTCGTGTTCGATCCGATCCCGAAGGGGATTGGGCTGGCCATCCTCAGCGAACTCGATGGCATTCAGCGCCTGCTCGACGGCGCGGTCGCCGATCGCGTGGATCGCAACTTGATAGCCGGCCTTGTTGGCGCCCGAGACCATGGTGTTCATCTCATCCTGCGTGAAGAAGAGGTCCCCCGCGTGCCAATCAGGATGATCGAAGCTGACCGCTGGAAACCGGCACGAGCCGCCATCCGTGAAAACCTTGACGCCTGCGATACGCAGCATCTCGCCGGGTTCATGCGTCGGCGGGAACTCCTTATACCAATCACCCAGCAGCTCACCGCAGTTCGTCGTGTGCGACAGGTACAGACTCGTCCGCACCCGCAGTTGTCCCGACTCATCCAGAGCGCGCATCTCCAGCAGGAAGTCGCGTGTCGCATACAGGCTTCCGATCGTGGTGATCCCGTTCTGCAGCATCACCTGCTGGGCGTTCTCGAGGGTGCCGATCTCCGAGTGGACAGCTGCTTCATTGAGGATGTGCGTATGGGTATCCACGAACCCGGGCATCAGCGTGCGTCCCTGCAGGTCGATCAGCTGAGTGTCGGTGAGCTGGAGCGCGAGAATCTCATCGTTCGACCCGACCGCCACGATCTTCTCGTCTGCGACCGCTATCGCCTCGGCGGTCGGATGCCCCGTATCCATGGTGAGAACTGTGCCGTTGTAAAAAATGAGAGTTGGTTGGTCGGCGTTGGTGGGATGGGGTTGATCCGGCTGGGGGCTACATCCGGTCAGGACCACCACGACGCTCACGGCCACAACCAGCAGGCGGCCTACCACTGAGCTCGGCATCATTGTCGCCTTTCGCCATCTCTGGGAAGGCTATCCCGACCTATGGCTAGAAAATAGCCCTCTGGCACAGCACATGTCGCTCGACCTCGGATCAGAACGGGTTCTTCGTGGAGGGGATATCCGCGCGTCCTGTTGACCAAAGGCGAAACGTAGTTATGTAAGGGTTTGCCAAGGGCTTGCCGTCCAGATGCACTGCCCGCCCGGCTGGCCACGATCCACCGCGACGACCAGGCCCAGCTCAGCAATCGCACGACGCTTGTCTACTAGCGGCAGGGCCTCCCATGCCGCCGGAATGGACGCAGCCAGGGCCAGGTCGGTCAAGGGGGACTCGCTGCGCATTGCGTCGAACTGCCGCGTAATAAGTAGGCGGTGGGCCGACCAGCACTCGCTTGCCGGCCCGCAGTCACATCGACCTCGCTGGCGACTGACGAGAGAGTCGCCAGAAGGCAAATTGCAGCAAGACCAAGACAAAAACTGCGAGCGCGGCCACGGGCACCACTAAGGCAAGCACGATCGCGCCAGCGTACAGGCCGAGAGTAATGAAGCAGAACCTGATTGCTTTGTTGATGGCCTCGGCCGATGCATCCGCGTCGCGCACCGAGTCAACTGCGTTGCGCGTGTGCAACCACAGCAGCGTGAACATCGCGGTGAGCACGATCATCACTACCCCGTAGAGCAGGGTCGCCGCGGAAAGCTGGGACTGGGTACCCTCGACGAGGTACTCAGCGAGCACAGCGGTCGGGAACGGGATGAAGGCCACCACGGCGAGCAGACCTAGGTTCAAAAAGAGCAACGATCGGTCTACGCGTTGGTAGAGACCAATCAGGAAGTGGTGGTTGACCCACATCACCCCGATCGTCAGAAAGCTGACGAGATACGACAGGTACGAGGGCCATAGGTCGAAAAGTGACTGGAACAGATTGCCGTTTTCACCGACCTGGGGCACTGTGATCTCGAGTACGAGCAACGTAGTCGCGATCGCGAACACACCGTCGCTAAAAGCTTCTATGCGGGTCGTGGATACGGCCCCCAGTGATCTGGTAGGCCCGCTGTTGGTCATCAGTCTGCTTTCGGGGGTGGGTAGGAAAGATCTTGCGGTCACCTCGAGAATAGCCAGTGCGTGCGTACGCGCCCTGACCGTAAAGTAGAGGAAGCGTGCATCGAGGCCGCCCCGACCGGGTGGGGCCGACTGCACTGTCCCCACGAGGAGCCTCATGAGCAAGTACGCAGTGATCAACCCGGCCACCGGCGAGACGGTCAAGTCCTACGAGACCGCGACCGACACCGATGTCACCAACGCGATCGAAGGCGCGTTCAACGCGTACCGGGGCTGGTCACGCTCGACGACGGTAGCGCAGCGTGCCGCCCTGATCACCAAGGTCGCCGACCTGCACCGCGAGCGTCGCCAGCATCTGGCCGAGATCATCGTTCGCGAGATGGGCAAGCCGATCGGCGATGCCCTCGGCGAAGTCGACTTCTCGGCCGACATCTACCAGTACTACGCCGACAATGGTCCGGCCCTGCTGGCGGATGAAGCGATCACCCTTGCGGAAGGCAGCGAGGGCTCGGCGGTGATCCGCAAGAGTGCCATGGGCGTTCTGCTGGGCATCATGCCGTGGAACTTCCCGTACTACCAGGTGGCCCGCTTTGCCGGTCCGAACCTGATCCTGGGCAACACAATCTTGCTCAAGCACGCGGCGCAGTGCCCGGAGTCGGCGGCGGCCATCCACCAGATCTTCGCGGATGCCGGGTTCCCGACCGGCGCGTACACCAACCTCTACGCCACCACCGATCAGATCGGTACGATCATTGCCGACCCCCGGGTGCAGGGCATCTCGCTCACGGGATCCGAGCGCGCGGGCGCTGCCGTCGCCGAACAGGCCGGCCGTCACCTCAAGAAGGTAGTGCTCGAGCTCGGCGGGAGCGACCCGTTTATTGTGCTGAGCACCGACGACCTCGACGCCACCGTTCAGATGGCCGTGAATGCTCGGCTCGACAACAGCGGACAGTCCTGCAACGGCGCCAAGCGCTTCATCGTGCTCGATTCGCTGTACGACGAGTTCTTGGCGCTCTTCACCGAGAAGATGTCGTCGACCGGTCCGACCGACCCGATGGTCGCAGGTGGGGCCTTCGGGCCGCTGTCGTCGGCCAGCGCGGCTGAGGGTCTTGAAGACCAGGTCACCCGAGCAGTTGCTGGCGGAGCCACCCTCGTCACCGGCGGAACCCGCGACGGCAACTTCTTTGCCTCCACGGTGCTCTCCAATGTTGACACCGAGAACTCGGCCTACTACGAGGAGTTCTTCGGCCCCGTCGCGCAGGTCTTCAAGGTGCACAACGAAGACGAAGCGGTTGAACTGGCCAACGACACTCCGTTCGGTCTCGGCTCCTACCTGTTCACGACGGATGAGGCGCAGGCAATGCGGGTCGCCGATCGAATCGAGGCCGGCATGGTCTACGTCAACTGCGTGCTTGCCGACAGCCCGGAGCTGCCCTTCGGCGGCATCAAGCGATCGGGCTCGGGTCGCGAACTCGGCACGCTGGGCATCGACGAGTTCGTGAACAAGAAAATGATCCGTATCGCCTGATCGTGAGGGTGGAGCGCAACGATGTCGCCAGCCGGCAGCCCTGATCGGCTGATCTCGCCACAGCGGGTTCAGCGCATTTACTACGTGCTGATGCTCGGCAACACTCTGGCGGCCTCGTTCATCTGGGGAATCAACACCGTGTTCCTACTCAACGCGGGACTCAGCAACCTCGAGGCGTTCGCCGCTAACGCGTTCTTCACAGTAGGAATGCTTGTCTTCGAGATTCCCACGGGGGTAGTCGCAGACACGGTGGGTCGACGCGCGTCATTCCTGCTCGGCACGGCGACGCTCGCTGTGACGACCCTGCTGTACTGGCTGATGTGGCTGTGGCAGGCACCGTTCTGGGCCTGGGCGGTGGTGTCGGTCTTGCTTGGTCTCGGTTTTACATTCTTCTCGGGCGCCGTGGATGCCTGGCTCGTCGATGC
>JBBQZJ010000225.1:0-4034 GCA_038207805.1 Actinomycetales bacterium
TGTACGGCACCCGAATCGACATGTGCGCTGGCATCGGCGGCAGCCCCGAGGGTGTGGCTACGGCCTGCGCAATTAAGGCGCTGGGCGGGGAAATCCAGACAATCCTCGCCCCCAAGGATGACGAGGAGCGCGAACGCGGCGAAGCGGCAGGGCTCAAGTTCGACTTCGTCTACAACGCCGACACCCTGGTGCGCAGCGACAACACCTTCTTCGTGGCCACGGGCGTCACCGACGGGGGCTTGGTGCGGGGGGTACGCAGGCTTGGTCCGATCATCCGAACCGAGAGCATTGTGCTTCGGTCACACTCGGGCACGATCAGAAGAGTGACCGCCGATCACCTCGCCGCCAAGTGGCTGGGCTAACGCAGCACGTTACGCGCGCTTTTGGGAGATCCGCACTGCGGGCGCCAGCCCCGGCAACTCGAGTTCTGGCCGAGCAACACCCTCGAGTTCGTCGAGCGACGCGAGTTCCATTTCGACAGCGGTGAGTTGCTTCGTGCTTTGCTCGAGGGTGGCGGCAGTGCCGATGACCTTGGACTCGTCAAGCGCATTGAGCTTGCGTGCCGTCACGAGAACGCGGGTTTCTAGCGAGTTCGCGAATTGGTTGTACGCACCCACCGTGGAGTCGATCGACCGACGCAGCTTGTCGGCATGCTCCGAAAGCGTCGCGAGTCGTCCGTACAGTTCCTTGCTCAGATCAAACAGGGTCTTGGCCTGGTCGGTCAGAACATCCTGCTGCCACGAGAAGGCGACAGTCTTGAGTACCGACCAGAGGGTCACCGGTGAAGCGAGTGCGACGCGCTTGCCGAACGCGTAGTCCATGATGCCCGGGTCGGCTTCCATCGCCGAGGATACGAGTGACTCGCTGGGGATGAAGGCGATCACGAGCTCGGGTGAGGCCTGAAGTCCCGCCCAGTACGCCTTGCTCGCCAGTGCGTCAATGTGGCCGCGCAACACCTTGACGTGCTGCTTAATGAGCGCTTCGCGTCTGGCCCCCTCCTCGCCGGTCGCCGTTGCCGCGATCTGGCTCGCCTCGAGGTAGGCGCTGAAGGGCACCTTCGCGTCAACCGCGATGTTCTTGCCGCCGGGAAGGTGGATGACCATGTCGGGTCGACCCGACCCGGCATCCGAGTTGATGCTGGACTGCACGTCGAAGTCGACCCGTTCGATGAGCCCGGCCGCCTGCACGACGTTGCGCAGTTGGGTCTCGCCCCACACGCCTCGCGTCGAGTTGCTGCGCAGAGCGGACGCCAGGGTCTCGGCGGTGCTGCGCAGCCGCTCCTCGGATTCGGTTGCTGCACGCAGCTGCTGGGTCAGCTCACCGTGCTGCAGGGTGCGTTGTGTCTCCAACTCGGTGACCTTGTTTTGCATGGTGCGCAGCGACTCCTGAACCGGAGTAAGTGCCTGCAGCACCTTCGACTCGCGCTGCTCGCGCTCGGTCTGAGCTTGGGCATCCGACCGCTGCCGTTCCATCGCCTCGCGGTACTGCGATTGGAGGGTGTCAACCTGCTGGCGCAGTGCGTCGGCGGTGGCGTGGATTGCTGCACGCTCAGCACTGAGCTGAGCTTGGATGGCTCGCTCGTCTGCCTGAAGCTGCGCCAGAGTGGCTGCGTGGCGCGCCTCGAGCACGGCGGGGTCTGAGCTGGCCATGCGGCTAGTGATGCTCAGGCGGCCGGCGAGCAGCCCGATCGCACCACCGAGGATGCTCCCGGCGGCGAGACCGACAATGAGGGCGAGGATGGGGTCCATGGGCCCAGTATCACCCGGGCCTCGGACAATCCGCGGCTGCGAACCGCGGCTACGCCAGACGAGCACCCTCACGGCGATCCAAGCAGACCATAGTGTTGTGCCATGACCGCGTCGGTGCCCCATCCGCTCGATGTCAGCACCGACGACCTGCGCTACCTTCTCGCGGTTGCGCGGTCCGGCCGCCTCGTCTCCGCGGCCGCGCTGCTCGGGGTCGATCACACGACCGTTCGCCGCCGACTCGACCGCCTGGAGACCGCCCTGGGCGCGCGCCTGCTGGATCGCGGCGCCGACGGCTGGGAGCTCACCGCGATCGGTCGCGACGTCGCGGCCCGGGCAGCGAGTCTCGAGCACGTCGTCGAACAGGTAATGGATGCCGCATCGGGCGGCGCGGACGGCCCACGCGGCACGGTGCGAATCGTCGCCCCCGAGGGCTTCGGTACCGTGTTCGTCGCTCCGTGCCTGGCCGGCGTTCAGAAACGGCATCCGGGCATCACCGTCGAGTTGGTCACCTCCACGAGCCCGCTCAGTCTGCGGGGTTCGGGCTTCGATCTCGCGGTGACGGTCGGCTCCGCGGCGAGTTCCCGGCTGACCGCGGAGGCGCTCGCGCCCTACGCGCTGCGGCTGTACGCGTCGCGCGACTATTTGGCACAGCATCCGCCGATCAGTTCCCTGGGGGACCTGGAACGCCATCCTCTCGTCTTCTATGTCGATGCCCTTCTGACGGTTCGCGAGCTAGACCTCGCCCCGGTTCTCAGTGGCATGCGGGTGGGGTTTGGCTCGACTAACGTGTTCGCGCAACTGGAGGCGACCCGTCGGGGCGCGGGCATCGGGCTGCTGCACGCCTTTATGGCACACGACGACCCCAAGCTCGTTGCGGTGCTGCCCGGCGAGGTCGACTTCCGCCTCATGTTCTCGCTTTCGGTGCGCAAAGACAGTCTCGCGGTCGAAGCCGTTCGCGTCGTGCGGGATGCGCTCGTTGATGAGGTGCGGCGCCGTTCGAGCGAGCTCGTCCCCGCGCGGTAGGGTCGTGCATTAGTGCACATTGGCTGTGCACTAATAGCCCTTGAACGCAGATCATCGCTGCCCCACACTGGACACAGAACCTCCACGGAAAGAAGCCAAGACATGACCGAGATCGTCGACCACTGGATTAACGGCGCATCAGCGACCGGAGCATCCACCCGAACCTCCCCGGTGTACAACCCGGCTGAGGGCACAGTCTCGCGCGAAGTTCGACTGGCGAGTGTCGCCGACGTGGATGCCGCAGTCAAGGTCGCGAAGGCGGCCTTCCCCGCGTGGGCCGAGACCTCACTCGCTAAGCGCCAGGGCATCCTCTTCACCTTCCGCGAGCTGCTCAACGCCCGCAAGGAGGAGGTCGCCGCGATCCTCACGAACGAGCACGGCAAGGTCACCAGCGACGCGCTCGGCGAGGTCGCCCGAGGCCTCGAGGTCGTCGAGTTCGCGACATCCATCCCGCACCTGATGAAGGGCGAGCACTCCGAAAACGTCTCCAGCGGCGTCGATGTCTACTCGGTGCAGCAGCCGCTGGGAGTCGTGGGCATCATCAGCCCCTTCAACTTCCCGGCCATGGTTCCGCTCTGGTTCTTCCCCATCGCGATCGCGGCCGGTAACACCGTGGTGCTCAAGCCGAGCGAGAAAGACCCGAGTGCCGCGATCTGGATGGCCAAACTCTTCACGGAGGCCGGTCTGCCCGACGGCGTCTTCAATGTCGTGCACGGTGACAAGGAGTCGGTGGATGCTCTGCTCGAGCATCCAGACATCCAGTCGATCTCCTTCGTCGGTTCGACGCCCATCGCCCGCTACATCTACGAGACGGCGTCCAAGAACGGCAAGCGGGTTCAGGCCCTCGGTGGTGCCAAGAACCACATGCTGGTGCTACCCGATGCCGACCTCGACCTCGTGGCCGACTCCGCGATCAACGCGGGCTTTGGTTCGGCGGGGGAGCGGTGCATGGCGATCTCGGTTGTCGTCGTCGTGGAGCCGGTCGCTGATGACCTGATCGCCAAGATCACCTCGCGCATGTCAACACTCACGGTCGGCGACGGAACCCGCGGCTGCGACATGGGGCCGCTCATCACCAAGGAGCACCGCGACAAGGTCGCCAGCTACATCGACGTCGCCATCAAGGATGGCGCGACTGTCGTCGTCGACGGCCGCGGTGTGAAGGCCGACGGCGGCGCTGACGGCTTCTGGCTGGGACCGACCCTCATCGACAAGGTGGCCACCACTTCGGACGTGTACAAGCACGAGATCTTCGGACCGGTG
>JBBQZJ010000226.1:0-4032 GCA_038207805.1 Actinomycetales bacterium
TGGTTTCGGCCCAGTGTGCCCAGTCGGTCGCGGTGGGCACACCGTCGCGGTGGTCTCCGAAGGCGATGGCCCGGTCACCAACGAAGACGGGGTGGTCGCCCACGTCGACGACGACCTGATCCATGGCGATGCGTCCGGCGACTGCGTGCCAGACCCCGCCGATGCTGATCTGAGCGCGACCCGAGGCCGCACGCGGGATTCCGTCTGCGTAGCCGAGCGGCACAAGCGCAAGAGTCGTTGGCGCATCGGCCACGAAGTCGTAGCCGTACGACACTCCGTGGCCGGCCGGAACGCGCTTGACCGCGACAACCGTGGCGGCCAGTTCCATTGCCGGACGCAATGTCGGCTGTGGTCGATCGTCGGGAGCGAGTCCATACATCCCAATGCCCAGACGCACCATGTCGAACCGGGCCTGCGGCAGATACAGTGCGGCGGCGGTCGCGGCAATGTGCAGGAGCTCGGGTTCCAGCCCGAGCGCACGCGCGGCGTCGACAGCGGATTCGAACCGGTCGAGCTGGGCGGCATCCGCGGTCTCGCCGGCGTTGGCAAGGTGGCTCCAGATTCCGCGAACCACGACTCGGCCAGCCCGCTGGTGCTCGGCGGCCGCCGAAATTAGGTCGACCCATTGCTTGTCGTCGGCGCCGTTGCGACCGAGACCGGTATCCACTTTGAGTTGCACAACTGCGCGACCGGATGCCGCGACCACCGCCTCCAGTTGCTGCGGGTAACTCACCCCGAGGTCGATGCCCGCCTCGACTGCCTCGGAGAAGTCCAGCCCCGGGTCGTGCAGCCACGCGAGGATCGGGGCGGTCAGCCCAGCGGAGCGAAGTTCGAGCGCTTCGTCGACGTCGACGACCCCCAGCCACTCGGAGCCCGCCTCAACCGCCGCACGGGCGACCGGTACCGCACCGTGGCCGTACCCGTTTGCCTTGACGACCGCCATCGTCTTCACGCCGCCGATCGCTTCCCGCAGCACGGTGACATTGGAGCGAATCGCGTCGAGATCGATAAGCGCCTCACGCATCACGATTCGGCCACCACGTAGGCGATCGCGATCCCGGCGTCATGCGCCATCGACAAATGCACCGAGGTGATGCCCCGCGCGTCAGCGATGGCCCGAGTGGAGTTGTGAAGTTCGAACGAGGGGTTACCCAGTGCGTCGTTGACGACTCGCATGTCGTGCCAGGTGACACCGCTCGAGTCGCCGAGCGCCTTGATCAGCGCCTCTTTAGCCGCGAACCGACCGGCCAAGGAGCGCAGTGGCATCGGCTCACCGTCTTTCAGTTGTTCGCTCTCGGCGAACAGGCGCGTGATGAGACTCGGCGTTCGCTGCAGGGCCCGCTCAAATCGAGCAAGATCCACGACGTCCACGCCGATTCCGACGATCATCGGCCGCGCCCCACGTCACTCACTCCACCGTGACCGATTTGGCAAGATTTCGCGGCTGGTCCACATCCAGACCCTTGGCTGCGGCGAGTTCCATGCCAAAGATGTGCAGCGGCACAACGGCGAGCAACGGCTCGAACAGGCTACCGGCGAGTGGAATCGGGATGACCTCGTCGGCAAACGGGAGCACCGCGGCATCCCCCTTCTCGGCAATCGCAATCACCCGGGCGCCGCGCGCGCGGATCTCCTGAATGTTCGACACCACCTTGGGGTGCAGTGAATTCGGGTCACGCGGGCTCGGCACAATCACGATGACGACTTGGCCCGGCTCGATCAGAGCGATGGGGCCGTGCTTGAGCTCGCCTGCTGCAAATCCTTCGGCGTGAATGTATGCCAGTTCCTTGAGCTTGAGGGCACCCTCTAGCGCCACCGGGTATCCGACGTTGCGACCGAGGAAGAGCACGGACTGAGTGTCCGTCATCCAGTGCGCCAACTGGGCGATCTCCGCCTGTGAAACCTCGAGTACCTCGGCGATCTTGTCGGGGATCGCCTGCAATTCGACCACGGCTTCCCGTGCCTCGGCGTCACTGATCGTGCCGCGCAGCGATGCCAGGTGCAAACCGATGAGGTACAGCGCCGTCACCTGTGCCACAAACGCCTTTGTTGAGGCCACCGCGACCTCGGGGCCGGCGTGGGTGTAGACGACGGCCTTCGACTCGCGTGGAATCGTGGCGCCCTGCGTGTTGCACACCGAGAGCACCTGGGCACCCGCGGCTGTTGCGTGTTGCACAGCAACCAGAGTGTCCATGGTTTCGCCGGATTGGCTGATCGAAATGACCAGCGTCTTCTCGGTCAGAATCGGGTTGCGGTAGCGAAACTCGTGCGCCAACTCCACATCAACCGGCACTCGGGCCCACTGTTCGATCGCGTACCGCCCCAACATGCCCGCATAGGCTGCAGTGCCACACGCGACAACAACGATGCGATCGATCCCGGCCAGAACCTCGTCACCGATCGGGTCCAGCTCGGCTAGGCGAACGACTCCGTCGTGCACTCGGCCGAGGATCGTGTTTGCCACCGCCTCGGGCTCTTCGCTGATTTCCTTGGCCATGAAACTCGACCAGCCGCCCTTCTCGCTGGCTGAGGCATCCCACGCGATGTCGAACTCTTCGGTCTCGACCGGGGCGCCGTCGAAGTCGATAACCTCGACCGAGTCGGGACGGATGGTGACGATCTGGTCTTGGCCGATTGCGACGGCGCGACGCGTGAACTCGACGAAAGCTGCTACATCGGACCCGAGGAAGTTCTCGCCATCGCCGAGGCCGATCACGAGGGGCGAGTTGCGGCGAGCGCCGACGACAATGCCCGGCTGGTCCTCGTGCATGATGAGCAGGGTAAACGCGCCGTGCAGTCGGGCCACCACTCGTCGCATTGCTTCGGTCAGGTCGCCAGTCTCGTCATAGGCGCGTCCGACCAGCACGGCAGCAACCTCGGTGTCAGTCTCACTCGTGAAAACCGCTCCGTCGTCGAGCAATTCCTGCTTGAGCCCCGCAAAGTTCTCGATGATCCCGTTGTGAATCAACGCGAGCTTGCCGTCTGCGCTGAGGTGCGGATGCGCGTTGCGGTCCGTCGGTCCCCCGTGGGTGGCCCAGCGGGTGTGGCCAATTCCGGTTGCGCCGTTAGCCAGCGGACGATCGTCGAGGTCATCGATGAGCACGCCGAGTTTGCCGGCCCGCTTTCGGGTGCCGAGGTGGCCGTCGGAGTCGATAATGGCAACACCGGCGGAGTCATAGCCGCGGTATTCGAGACGCTTGAGTCCCCCGAGGAGCACCTCGAGACTCTTGTTATCTCCGACGTAGCCCACAATTCCGCACATGCAGTCGATTTTACGTGCCGAAACTGGTGGCCGCGTGCCGGGCTAGGCTTTAGCGGTGTCAGACACCACCGGTCAGGGCGGCCACCAGTTCACTCCTTTCATTGAACTCGACCGAAAGGACTGGGCTGTGCTGGCCCCGACAATGACCGCGCCGCTCACTCAGACCGAGCTGATTGAACTCCGTGGGCTCGGTGACACGCTCGACATGCGTGAAGTCGAGGAAGTCTATCTACCGCTCAGTCGGCTCCTTAACCTCTATGCGGAGGGCGCCCGTAACCTGCATGACTCAACCATGGCGTTTCTCGGTGCGCGCTCGGCGCCGACCCCGTTCGTCATCGGAATAGCGGGATCGGTTGCCGTCGGTAAATCCACGGTCTCGCGGCTGCTGCGCGAGTTGTTGGCCCGGTGGGACGGTACACCGCGCGTCGAGCTTGTCACTACGGATGGCTTCCTCTTTCCGAATGCCGAACTCGAGCGCCGGGGCATCCTCGACCGTAAGGGCTTTCCCGAAAGCTACGACCGTCGTGCGCTGCTGCGTTTCGTGAGCATGGTCAAGAGCGGCGCTGGCGAAGTTCGGGCCCCGTTCTACTCGCACCTGGCCTACGACATTGTGCCGGATGCCGAAATCACGGTTCGCGCCCCCGATGTACTGATCATCGAAGGTCTCAACGTGCTTCAACCCCCCTCGCCGGGCAGGGGGCTGGCGGTCAGCGACCTGTTCGACTTCTCGATCTATGTGGATGCGCGAACGTCAGACATCGCCGGGTGGT
>JBBQZJ010000227.1:0-3966 GCA_038207805.1 Actinomycetales bacterium
CCGCCGTGGCCGAGCATGCTCTGCACCCTGGAGAGCGCGTGATGCACCCGCTCATCCGGGCCCGTGCCCCAGAGCCCGGTCTCGTGATTGCCGATCGCGTCGACCGCCTCGGGCACGATGCGCACCCGGGTGATGCCGGAACTGATGCCGGAACTGATGTTGGAGCTGACCCCGTCGAGGGTCGACGATGCCTGCACCTGCCAGCGCACCCGGTCAACGACATCGGCGGCGGTGAAGGATCGCGGATGCACCCAGACGCGTTCCGAGAACTCTCCGCGATCGGAATCCAGTTCCACTCGAATAGCGGTGCAGACCAGTTTCGCTGCGGTGACAGCGCAGATGAAGTCGTCGGCGGTGGCGCGCACGCCGAACGCGACCTGATCGACGAGCTCGAGAGCTGGCTCGAAATCGACGGTCACATCGAGGTCGCGCGGGGGAGTGCGCGGGGTCAAAGCAAGACTGTCGCGACCGGCGGCAAGGGCATGCAACCGCGCACCGTTCTCGCCGAAGCGGCTGCGAACGTCGTCGGCGCTCAGAGCCGCGAACTCTCCGAGGGTACGGATGCCGAGCCTGCGCAACAGCATGACGAGCCCTGCCTCGTCGAGTAACCCCACGTCGAGCGGAGCGAGGAAGCCCGCTGATTCGCCCTGCTCCACGATCACTACCGGAGAATTAGGCGAACCCAGCCGCGCCGCCTGTTCAGCGGTGAACAACCCGTCACCGATGCCGGCTCTCACACCACCCGCACCAAGCTCGTTCATGCAACCGATGAGGCCGAGTGCCGCCGCCCGTTCGCCACCGTAGTACTGAGCGGCTCCGCGAACCCTAACGGCACACACCCCCGGACGTAACAGTTGCACGCCCGGGGTCAGTTCCTCCACCGCGGCAATGATCGGTTCGAAGGCACGAGCGTCGAGTGCCGGATCGTAGTCGTGCACCGTCAGTTCGGGTAGGCGGGCCTGCGCCTCGCGGACCCGCAGCCCACGAGTCACTCCCTGTGCGCGCGCGCCAGCGGATGATGCGAACACGAGTCCCTTGACGATCAGAGCGATCGCGGCATCCGCAGAGTGTCCGGCGGCGTGAATCGCCGCGGTCACCGGCCAGTCCGGACACCACAGCACCGCGAGCCGAGGGCTGCGCTGCGCGGTCATCCCGTCGCCGCCAGAGCGTGAGAATGATCGGGCACCGATCGCGCATCCGGCCTGTCGTGCACGCCGCCGTGCTGCATGGCGCCCTGTTGGATGCTGCCGCGCTGCACGCCGCCGTGTTGGATGCTGCCGCGCTGCACGCTCTCGTCCGCTGAGGGCAGCCAAAGCCGCGCGCTGCGTGGGCGACCGGCCAACCGATGCGTCACCGTTACCGTCACCTGACGCGCCTGAAGGTGCCCATGACCGTCACCGAGTCCCACCCACTTGCTGTCAGACAGCGAGAGCATCGCCTCGCTCTGCGGCCAGGTACCGAGCACTAGTAGGGTCGCCCCGCGTTGTCGCAGCCGTGCCGCCAGCCGTGCCACGCTCGAGTCGCTCGCCCGTTTCGGGGGTCGAGTCACCACGACACCCATCACATCCGCGATCGCCGCGGTGACTGCGAGCCACTGATCGCCGGGATGCGGAACCAGCACGAGCCGGTCGAGGTCGATACCGAAGTGGGATGCCGCCTCCACCCCGAACTCGGGAACACCAACGACCGCACACCACGACCCCGCAGCCGATGGGGCCGCCAGCAGCGCCATCAGGAGCATCGTGGAACTCTCTACCGAATACGCTGCACCCTGCTTCAGCCCTCCACCGGGCAGCAGCGCGGCGATCGCCGGATGGGTGGGCACGAGCCGTGAATCGAGCGTCGTCGCCTGCATGGCCCTAATGCGCGACCTGAGGTCGCCGATCGGGTCGGCCGTACTGTCGGCCGTGGTGTCGGCGACGAGAGCGGCGGATGCGGAGGACATCTGTCCATGTTCGAACATATGTTCGATTGTGTCAACCGCCACCGACATCCGTCGGCGTGTCGGGCTTGCTGCGTTGTCTGGCTTGCTGCGTGTCTGGCTTGCTGCGTGTCGGACTTGTTAGAGAACGCTGCTCACGAGGTCACTCGAGCCACCAATGAAGATCAGAACGGCAGCGACGCACCCCGCGACCACCAAGAGGGCAACCCCGCCCAGTGCCTTGCCAAACACCGGCTCCACAATCAGTGCGATCACCCCGAGCACGACCGCGACAATCCCGACGACGGGAACGACCAGGAACCCGACGAAGAACATCCCGTAAGCAATCGTTCCCGCGACCTCGTTGCCGCCTGGCGCAAGCAGCGACAGCACAATGCCGACGGCGAGATACACCACCAGAAACAGCACGAGAGTCAGCGACCACACGCCGAGCTTGACACTGCGCACGCGAGGAGCCACCGCACCCGGTGCGGCGGCGACATTCGTGGAATCGGTCATGCGACCACGTTAGTGCCCCCACCGCGCCAACACGACGGCAGAATGGACTCATGACCGACACCACGCCAGCACAGCTGCCAGCACAGCTGCCAACGCACCCGCCAACACGCCGGATCACCCGGCACTGGAGCCCTGTGGCCTTCGTCTGGCTCGCCCTCGCAGTGGCCGGTCTGATCGGCACCTGGACCTTCAACGTGCTCGCGATCGTGCAGCTGCGCGACTTCGTTGGCGACTGGGTGAATAGCGGCCCCGCCGTGTCATCCCTGACCGTCGATCTTCTTGTCGTCGCCGTCGCGGGAAGCGTGCTGATCGTCGTGGAGTCCCGTCGCTTGGGCATGCGCGGTGCGTGGATCTATCTCGTGCTCTCTGGGCTCACCGCGTTCGCGTTCACCTTTCCGCTCTTTCTTGCCATGAGGGAGAGGCGACTCGTTCAGCGCGCCGCCGACGCTCGCGCTAGCGGGACTTCTTCCGCGGCTTAGGCGGCGGGCGACCGGATCGGGGCGCGCGCTTCGGTGCCCGTGCCGTAGGCGGTGTCGATGTCGGGGGTGTAGGTGGCGTAGGGACTCCGCGCGAACTGTTCGCTGTACGTCCACGCACGATGCCGACGAACTCCGCGACGAGCTCCTCGACGAGGTCGGATGAGGCATCGGCGAGCCACGTGAGCGCGATCTGGGTCGTGTCAGCGTCGGTCACGGGGCGTGCGATGACATCCCGACGGCTGAGTGCCCGAGCGACCGACTGGGGCATGACGGCAACCCCGACGTTCGCGGCGACGAGTTCAACGTTCGCCGCCCACGCCGCAGAACCACCCTCGAGCACGGTCTCGCCCACGAGGTCGGAGAGGGTCACCGTGTCGAGCGCCTCGATGGCGTGGCCCTTCGGCGCGACGACGAACGGTTGCTCAACATAGAGCGAGATGACACTCAGCCCGACGGAATCGACCGGCAGACGCACCAGAGCAACCTGCGCGGAGCCGCTGTGGATGTCGGCGATGGCCGCATCGGGCTCCAACACGCGCAGTTCGAGCGGATGCTGCGGCATCCGTTCATCCCACACCCGAGCCCACTTTCCGGGAGTCACGCCCACCACGTAGGCGACAACGAACGGCACGGGCATGCGTTCAGGCTAGCCTTATGGGGTGCCTGACCAGACCATGAAGCCCGCGACCGCGGCCAAAAAACTCGGCATTCTGCTTGCGGCCGCTCCTGCTGAGTTTCAGGACGGCACGGTGACGCGTACCGAGTTTCTCGAACTGCAGTCCACCCCGCCCGAGTGGCTTGCTGAATTGCGTCGCACCGGGCCGCACCCCAAGCAGGTTGTCGCTCAGAAGCTTGGCATCTCGGTGTCAGGGCTCGCGCGTTCGGGTGCGCCTGACAGCATGACAACCGCTGAAATCAAGCACTTGCTCGAGACTAAGCCGGGGTGGCTAGTGGTAGAACGGGCAACACAGGCAGCGGTTCACGACGAGAACGCCCGAATCAAGTTCGAGCGGCGCGCCAAGAACGAACGCCGAAATGGCGGCGTCT
>JBBQZJ010000228.1:0-3941 GCA_038207805.1 Actinomycetales bacterium
TGATGATGGTGTCTGCCATGCCACGATCCTGCCATGCACTGGGGTGACGGTGGCATGCATCACCATAGCGGCGTACAATGGAAGGCTGCCGGTTGCGCAAGCGTCCAGCAGTTTGATAACTCAACAGTGCGATAGCGACCCGCACACTGCGTGCGAAGCATGGGGATGATCGGTTTCGACATTGCCTGCAAAACTGCGAGAAGCGGGTCGAGGATGCAGGGTTATCTCGTAAACGACCTCTGCAAAACATAAGTGCCGATGTTAAGCGCACTGACCTCGCTCTTGCTGCCTAGCAGCAACTAGCCCTACAGGTCCGTCAGTCCGGGGATGCTCTCTACCCTGGTGCTGGCGTTATCTAGAGAGATTGCTGCGTGCCCGTGTCTCAGGGGCCCGCGGGACTTGCACTGAGACTGGGCTTGTTGACCTAGATGTTCGCGGCAAAGGTCAGAGCCAAGTAAAACGATTTCGCGAACTACACCCGTAGAAGACGCAGAATTACAGCAGTGGACGGGGGTTCAATTCCCCCCATCTCCACCATCAGGTCGCTATCGCACTGTTGAGTTTGCCGTCACTTCCGGGCCACTACGCGCGGTCACCGCTACCCAGCGGGCGCGGCAAGCAACGTGATGAGGAGCATCAGTGCGGCAAGCATCCCGAAACCGGTCTTGCGCAGCAGTCCGGTCGACGTTCGCAGCGCGATGACCGCCTGGATGCCGTAATACGCTGCAAAGGCCCGAGACGCGACAGCGACGAGGGTCAGGATCGGGATCGTCGCAGCAATGAGCACGGCCGCCCCACCTCCGATCAGATAGGCTCGGGCGCCCGTGAACCAGCGCGACAGGCCGCGCAGGTTGCCGTCGGCCGCGGCCGTATCCGCGATCGCGGCGCTGAACTGACTCAGCACCGCCGAGAGCACAAGCGGTAGTGCGAGCCATGGCGCGACGCGGCCCGTGATGTCGAGCAGTGTCGCGTCTGCGCCATCCGCAGTCCCGAGGCCCATGACGGGTGTGGCGACCAGGACGAATCCGATATAGATGACCGAGGAGATCAGCTGAGCCAGCCGGGATGCCCGAACTCGGGTGACAGCGTCGTACTCGTCTCGCAGAAACCGCACGGTCTCGAAGCCCTGAACCGTGATCACTAGCCCGCCGAGCACCAACAGGGTCGTCAGGGGATGCAGTTCGGGGATTGGCGGTAACGTGAGGTTGCCAGCAGCCGCGCTCGCGCCGTCGCGGAGCAAGACCACGGTGCCGAGCACCGTGGTCAGCACAAGCACCGCCGCCAGGGAGATCTGGTCTAGTCGGTTGAGACCCGCGAATCCGCGCACGATGCCGGCCACGACGATGACGGCTACTGCCGCGCAGGCGATCACTCGCTCCCAGAACTCCGAACCGTCGGCCGAAACGAAGCCAACCAGATATTGGGCCATGATGCGCAGGTACAGGGCCACGGAGATGATGTACGCAATGACGATGACCGCGTCCGCCAGCCCATCGAGACGCTGTGTACCGCTGTCGAGGGTTCCGTCCCTCTCGCGCTGCTCGACAATGATCACGTTGTGGCGAATCACTGTGCCCAGGAGCCACGCGACGGTGCAGATCAGAACGATTCCGAAGACCGAGGCCGCACCAAGAGTGCGCTCGAGTACGGGCACGATTATGAGCAGGCCCGATCCGAGGATCGATGCCAGCGGGGTGACTGTCGCGCCGACAACCGCCCAGCGGCCACCGGGCGCTCGGGCGCTCACGCGGTCAGACAGATCGGCCCGTCGAGCACCTATCGAGCAGCCCCGGCGAGGCTTCCCGTCGTCTTCACCTGGAATTCATAGATAAGGCACAAGATCTCGCGGTCGCCGTTGGCCCAACTTCCCTCGGTCGGGTAGTAGTACGAGAAGTCCAGAATCGACTGGTCGTAGTTGATTCCGGCAAAGCCCTCGAACGCTGTCTTACAGTCGACATCCGCCTGCGCCAGAACCGCGTCCTCGCCCGGGTATGGACCATCGTCCATGATGACCGACGCAAACGCCTCGCTGTCGTGGGGCTGGTCGCAGGCGATCGTCGGAACGCTGGTGACCTCACCATCGATATTGCCGTCGTTGAGGCAATCGCCCACCTTGATCGCGAATGCGTCGGTGTCGGTGGCGCCGGTCGAGTCGGTCGGGGCGGGGGAGGGGTCAGCAACGACATTGCCGAGAAGGCTGCATCCGGCCAGCGCTAGGCTCGCGCCGGCCACCGACGCTACCGCAAGAACTCTGGCCCAGCCGGTCAAATGTAGAGATGTCATTGCAGGTCTCATTTTCTGTGAATGATGGCGAACGGATGCCTCGGCGTCGAGCCTAGCGAACAGACCCCGAACCGGCCAGAACGTTGAGTGCCTCGCCGTGAAGCACGGAGTTGCTCGCGAGCGCGGTACCGTGCCAAGGACCGGGCGCGCCATCAATCGAGGTGAACCGCCCGCCCGCCTCTTCGACTATCGGGATCAGCGCCGCCATGTCGTAGGGCTTGAGGTCGAACTCGGCAACGAGATCGACCGAACCTTCGGCCAATAGCATGTACGACCACATGTCCCCGATCGCTCGAGCGCGCCACACCGCGCGGGACAGGGCCAGCAGGTGGTCGAGGCGACCCTCGCCGTCCCACCCTTGTATGTTGTTGTAGCTCAGCGACGCGTCCGCGATCTCGGAGACGCCGCTCACGCTGATTGCGCGGGGTTCGTGGCCCACCTCCTGAGTCCAGGCGCCATGTCCGGTTGCCGCCCACCAACGCTTGCCCAGCGCGGGCGAACTCACGACGCCGACCACGGGAACCCCGTCGATCGCAAGCGCGATGAGGGTGCCCCAGATCGGCACGCCGCGCAAGAAGTTGGCGGTTCCATCGATCGGGTCGATGATCCATTGGCGGGATGATGTGCCCTGCGTTCCGTACTCCTCGCCGAGGATTGAGTCGTCGGGGCGCGCGGCTTGGATTCCGGAACGGATGCTGCGCTCGACAGCCTGGTCGGCATCCGTCACCGGGGTGCGGTCCGGCTTTGTTGTGACAACGAGGTCAACCGCACGGAACCGTTCGAGCGAGATGTGGTCGGCATTTGCGGCGAGCGCGAGAGCGAGGGACAGGTCGTCGGCGGGCGTGTACTCGGTCACGAACCCAGCGTAGTGATCAGGCGCTGGAAGGAGTCGAGCCGCAGCGTGCCCGTCTCGCCGAGTTCGCCAGCAGCAACCCGTTCCGCGATCGCGCAGTCGGGAGCGTCGGGGAGGTGAGTGCAGCCGCGGGGGCAGTCCTCGGCAATGCTGGCGAGGTCGGTGAAGGAGCGCAGGATGTTCGCCGGGTCCACGTGGCCGAGCCCGAAGGAGCGAACTCCGGGGGTGTCGACGATCCACCCCGTACCGGTGCGATACGACACAGTGGATGACGAGGTGTGCCGCCCGCGCCCGGTTACGTCGTTGACGCGGCCGGTCGCGCGCTGGGCATCCGGAACCAGCGCATTGACCAGTGTCGACTTGCCGACGCCGGAGTGACCCACGGCCACCGTCGTGTGGCCCTCGAGCGCGGCGTGGATGCTCTCGAGCGGAAAGTCGTCGGACCGACTCTCGAAGGTCATCAGGTCGAGTCCGGCGAAATTCGCCAGAAACTCGGCGGGGTCGGCGAGGTCGGTCTTGGTGATGCAGAGGATGGGGGTAATGCCGGCGTCGAATGCCGCAACGAGGTAGCGGTCGACGAGGCGCGGTCGCGGCTCCGGATCTTTGGCGGCAACGACGATGAGCATCTGGTCGGCGTTGGCGACGATGATGCGTTCGACGGCATCGGTGTCGTCGGCGCTGCGTCGCAGGAGCGTCGTTCGCGGTTGGATGCGGACGATGCGCGCCAGGCTGCCGTCATCCCCGGTGACGTCGCCGACGAGGTCTACCCAGTCTCCGGTAACGACGGACACTTTGCCGTCCTGGT
>JBBQZJ010000229.1:0-3939 GCA_038207805.1 Actinomycetales bacterium
CCTTCGGGGACATCGTGGCCAGGTACTGGCGTCTTCGAGGATTCAACGTGCTCCACCCGATTGGTTGGGACTCCTTTGGCCTTCCCGCCGAGAACGCGGCAATCGAGCGCGGCGTAAATCCAGCGACCTGGACCTACGAGAACATCGAGGAGCAGAAACAGAACTTCGCGCGCTACGGCGTCTCGTTCGACTGGAGCCGGGTGCTCCACACCAGCGACCCCGAGTATTACAAGTGGAACCAGTGGTTGTTTCTGAAGCTGTACGAGAAGGGCCTCGCGTACCGCAAGGAGAGCTGGGTGAACTGGGATCCGGTGGACCAGACCGTGCTCGCGAACGAGCAGGTGCTTCCAGACGGAACCTCAGAGCGCTCGGGTGCGATGGTCGTCAAGAAGAAGCTCACCCAGTGGTACTTCACGATAACCGACTACGCGGATCGCCTGCTCGATGATCTCAACCAGCTCGAAGGAAAGTGGCCGAGCAAGGTCTTGTCGATGCAGCGCAACTGGATCGGTCGGTCAATTGGAGCCGATGTCGACTTCGAAATTGAGGGTCGGGCGCAGAAGCTCACAGTTTTCACGACCCGTCCGGACACCCTGTACGGGGTGACCTTCATGGTCGTCTCCCCCGACTCCGACCTCGCGGCGGAGCTGGCTTCGGGCTCCACCCCCGAGGTGCAGGCCGCTTTCGCGGCATACCTCGAGCAAATCCAGAAGAACACCGAGATTGAGCGGCAGGATGCGACGCGGCCGAAGACGGGCATCCCGCTCGAGCGTTTCGCCCTCAACCCAGCCACGGGGGAGCGCATCCCCATCTGGACCGCCGACTACGTTCTCGCCGACTACGGGCACGGTGCCGTCATGGCAGTGCCCGCCCACGATCAGCGTGACCTCGAGTTCGCGACCGCGTTCGGCTTGCCGGTGCGCGTCGTCGTCGACGTGAATGCTCCCGTGACGGGGGCGATTAAGGTGCTGGAGCTTGACGACGATGGCCACGCAATTCTTCCGGACGACCTGGCCCCGATGGATCCGACCTCGACCGGGAACGCACTGGTCGGTGACGGACGGCTGATCAACTCCGGCCCCCTCGACGGCCTCAGCAAGAACAACGCCATCAAGAAGATCATCGAGCAGCTTGAGGCAGCGGGAACCGGTCGGGCCGCAAAGACCTACCGACTGCGGGACTGGCTGATCAGCCGCCAGCGGTTCTGGGGCACGCCCATCCCGATCATTCACGGCGCCGATGGCGAGTTGATGCCGGTGCCGTTCGAGCAACTTCCCGTCGTCTTGCCCGACACCGAGGGTCTCGACCTCAAGCCCAAGGGCAAGTCACCTTTGGCCGCTGCAACCGAGTGGATGTCGGTGCCCGACCCTCGCGACGGCTCGCCGGCCCAGCGCGATGCCGACACGATGGACACCTTCGTGGACAGCTCATGGTACTTCCTGCGTTTTCTCTCCGCGAACGATCCCGACAGGGCTTTCGACACGGCTGAGGCGGAGAAGTGGGCACCCGTCGATCAGTACGTGGGCGGAGTCGAGCACGCCATCCTGCACCTGCTTTACGCGCGCTTCATCACCAAAGTGTTGTTCGATTTGGGATATGTGAGTTTCACTGAGCCGTTCAGTGCCCTCCTCAATCAGGGGATGGTGCTCAGCGAGGGCAAGAAGATGTCGAAGCGCAGTCGAAAAGGTACAACTTTCACCGCCGAGGTCGACAAGCACGGGGCGGATGCCCTGCGCCTCACCCTCGCCTTTGCCGGGCCGCCCGAGGACAACATCAACTGGGAGGATGTGTCGCCTGCGGCCTCAGCCAAGTTCCTCGCGCGAGCGTTCCGCATTGCCACTGACGTGGCAAGCCGGCCCGAGATCGAGTGGAAGACCGGAGACCCAGCGCTTCGCCGCCAAACTCACCGCTTCCTCGCTGACGGGCCCGGGCTCGCCGAGTCGCTCAAGTTCAATGTGCTCGTCGCGCGCATCATGGACCTCGTCAATGCGACCCGCAAGGTGATTGACACCGGCGCTGGACCGGCGGATGCCGCAGTGCGCGAAGCCGCGGAGGTGATGACGATCGCGCTCAGCATGTTCGCGCCACACACGGCCGAGGAGATGTGGGAGCGCCTCGGCTATCAGCCGACGGTGGCGCTCGCGGGCTGGCGCAAGGCTGATCCGACGCTTCTCATCGAAGATTCGGTGGTCGCGGTGCTTCAGGTCGATGGCAAGGTACGTGACCGTCTCGATGTCAGTCCCAAGATCACCAGCGATGAACTGGAGAAGCTGGCTCGCGAGTCCGTCGCGGTCACCAGGGCGATCGGGGACCGCGAGATTGTGACCGTCATCGTGCGGCCCCCTCGCCTCGTCAACATCGCTACCCGCCAGGGGTAATGCTCCGGTAGTCGGATCGAGCGGCTTCAGGTCGTTGACGTCGCCTAGCGTCGCGACGTGGATGACGTGGTAGCGCCTCGGTCGACACGGCTGCGAGTGCGCCTCGGCGCCCTGGTCGTGCTTGTGGTCGTGGGTCTCGGTTGCGCCGTGCTCGTCGCCGCATTGGGTGACCACGGTTCGACAGCCACCATTGGCCGACAGAACCCAGCGACGCCGAGCGAGAGCAGCGGATCGCCCGACAACGGGTCACCCGACAGCGGATCACCCGACGCGCACTCGTCTAACGGTGCGGTGATCTTCGTTCACATCCTGGGCGCCGTCGAGCGCCCCGGGCTGTATTCGTTGCGCGAGGGCGACCGAGCGATTGACGCGGTCGCCGCGGCGGGCGGATTCACCGATGTCGCAGATCACGCCGCGCTCAATCTTGCGCGCTTCGTTGTCGACGGTGAGCAGATCTACGTGCCGGCCCTTGGCGAGACTCCCGTGGGTGGCTCGGGCCTCAACGCACAGGGCAAGGTGAACATCAACACGGCGGATGCCCCAGCCCTTGAGACCCTCCCTCGGGTGGGTCCGGCACTGGCCGCGCGAATCATCGATTGGCGCAACGCCAACGGTCGGTTCGCCAGCGTCGAAGACCTGATGAGCGTGACCGGTATCGGCCAGAAGACGTTCGATGGCCTCCGAGACCTCGTGACCGTGTGAAGCCCGGCGTGCACAACGGTGTGAACGACGCTGTGAACGACGCTGTGAACGACGCTGTGAACGACGCGGGCAGTGCCCGGGCGAGACTGGATCTGCGGCTCGCCATTCCGGCCGCGGTCGCATGGGTTGCGACTGCGATCATCGTCGGGCTCCCTCCCGAGGTTCCGACACTTGTCTTGTGGGCGTGCACCGGCATCCTGACCGCGCTGGCGATCCTGCGCCGAGGTGTCGCGATTTTCGCTCTCGCTGCGGCCGCTGCAGCGCTGTGCTGCACGGCGGTCGCGGTGCAGGCTCCGACCCGAGCGCCGGATGTTCTGCTCACTGCCGCTGAGAGTGGCCGTCAGCTGCACGCGATAGCGACCACCACCGGGCGACCGGGCGAGCGATCGTTCACCGTCACCCTCGATAGCGTCGATGGAATGGGCGTACACGTGCCGGCGAGGGTCTTCGGGGTGTTGCCGGCAGCAGGCATCGGCACCTCGATCGAAATCACGGGGACGATTGCGGTGACATCACCCGGCGATCCGACGGCCTTTCTCGTCTTTACGCAAACGGATCCGACCGTGCTCGCGCCACCGCCGGCGGCGCTGGAGTGGGCCAACCAACTCAGGGCAACATTTGTCGCAGCCACTCAACGACTGCCCGGGGACGGTGGCGACCTTCTCGCTGGACTCGCGATCGGCGACACCTCCGAGGTGGATGATGCACTCGACCGCGCGATGAAACAGAGTTCGCTGAGCCATCTCACTGCGGTGTCCGGGGCGAACTGTGCGATTGTGGTCGGGCTGTTTCTGGCGGGCGGGGCAGCTCTCGGTGCGCCGCGGTGGGCGCGGATCGGCGCGTCACTGGTAGTTCTGGT
>JBBQZJ010000230.1:0-3919 GCA_038207805.1 Actinomycetales bacterium
AGCCTGAACCTCATCGACCCGTACGCTCGAGGTCTGGCGCGCAGCGCGAACGGCGAGTGGCGGGGTTACGTACAGGAGCCGGACACCTTCGACTGGGGCACCTCGACGAAGCCGCGCACGAGTATCGACCATTCGGTCATCTACGAGGCGCACGCGAACGGCGTGACGAAACTCAGTCCCGACGTTCCCGACGAATTGCGGGGCACCTATGCGGGGCTCGCCCATGAGTCGACGATCGCGTATCTCACGGGCCTGGGGGTCACTGCGGTGCAGTTGCTGCCGGTGCACCAGTCGGTCAGCGAACAACGCCTCATCAAACAGGGGCTCGTCAACTATTGGGGTTACAACACCCTCAACTTCTTCACTCCCAACGCGGCGTATGCGAGTCGCTCCGCTCAGTTCGGCGGCACCGGTGCGGTGGTGCGCGAGTTCAAAGGCATGGTGAAACTGCTGCACGAGGCCGGGCTGGAAGTCATCCTCGATGTTGTCTACAACCACACGTCGGAGGAGGGTCTCGGCGGCCCGACCACAAGCCTGCGCGGCATTGACAACCTGAACTACTACCGCCAGACGCCCGACGGTGCGTACGTCGATGTCACCGGCTGCGGGAACTCGATCAACACGTCCACGCCCGCGGCGCAGCGGCTCATCCTCGACTCGTTGCGCTACTGGGCGAACGACCTCCAGGTCGACGGCTTCCGGTTCGATCTGGCAGTTACCCTCGGGCGGGATGCCGACAACGAGTTCCAGAGCGAACATCCCCTCCTTCTGGCTATCCAGGATGACCCTCAGCTGCGCGACGCCAAGATCATCGCCGAGCCCTGGGACGTGGGAATGGGCGGCTGGCAGGTTGGCAACTTCACCGAGGGTTTCAGCGAGTGGAACGACGGTTTCCGCGACCGAATGCGCGACTTCTGGCTGGCCGACATCGCTGCGGCTCGGGCCGACGGCCAGGCGCCCAACGGCATCGGGTCCCTGGCGCGGCGACTTGCGGGTTCCGCTCACGTGTTCTCTCAGGAGCGCGGACCGATGGCCTCGGTCAACTTCGTCACCGCTCACGATGGCTTCACCCTTGCCGACCTGACCTCGTACAACCAGAAGCACAACGTGGGCAACGGGGAGAACAATCGCGATGGCACTACAAACAACCACTCGTTCAACCACGGTGTGGAGGGACCGAGCGCCGCACCGGACATCGTCAACTCCCGACACAAGGCCATGCGAAATCTGCTCGGCACCCTCCTGCTGTCAGCGGGCGTTCCGATGCTCACTGCCGGCGACGAGTTTGGGCGCACACAGCGCGGCAACAACAATGCCTACTGCCACGACAGCGAGCTGACCTGGTTGGCGTGGCAGCGCGAGGACTGGCAAGACGACCTGTTGGAGGTCGCTCGCATGCTCATCCGCTTCAGAGCGGAAAACCCGGCCCTGCGCCCAGTTCGGTATGGCCGGGCCGGCGAGACGGTGCCCAGCGCGACGCAAATGGACTGGTACAACAAACAGGGACTGTCGATGAGCGAAGCCGACTGGGACTCCCCCGAGGAAAGAACGCTCCAGTATCTCGCGGCATCCACGCCCGAGTTCGAGGACTTCAATCGCATCCTGCTCGTCGTTCACGGCCTCGAAGACGAGGTGACCGTCACCCTTCCCGCACACGCCGGAGTGGCCGGATATTCCCTGCTGTGGGACTCATCGCTCGAGGAACGGATCGAACCCACCGTCGACTACCTTCCCGGCTCCGAACTGCGCATCGCCGGAGCTTCGATGCAGCTCTTCACCGCGCACTAGCGCAACGATTGGCGCGACATGGCTGGAACCCCTGCAACAGCGGCCCTCATCGCGGCGGGCATCCCGTTTGTTGAGCATGCCTATTCGCACGATCCGGCCCTTACCAACTTTGGACTCGAGGCCGCAACGGCATTGGGCCTGGACCCGGATCGGGTCTTCAAGACCCTTGTCGCCGAGGTCGATGGTGCGCTCGTCGTCGGGATCGTACCGGTCACGGGAAAACTGGACATCAAGGCCCTCGCAGCGGCCGTGGGCGGAAAGCGCGCTGAGATGGCCGACCCGAAGCATGCCGAACGCCGAACCGGCTACGTCGTCGGCGGCATCAGCCCGATCGGTCAGAAGAACGCCCACCCGACCGTGCTCGACGAAACGGCCGAGCTCTTTGACACGGTCTTCGTCAGCGGCGGCCGACGGGGCCTCGATCTCGAACTCGCTCCCGCCGACCTCGTGCGGGTCACGAATGGCATCGTCGCGGATATCGCTCGGGGCTGAGCCGAGCGCAGGCTACTCCGAAGCAGTTCCGAAGTAACTCCGCAGCTACTCCGCGACCGCGATCAGTCCCAGTTCAGCGGGGCTTGCCAACAAGGGATGCGCCGGCACAACCCGAACCGTGTACCCGAAACTGCCGGCGCGCGCTAACGGGACCGTGCCCGCGAACACCACGGGACGCTCGTCGCCCGAGGCGAGTTCAAGGTTCTGGTGGGTCACCCTTTCGATGACATCCCCATCGAGTGCGTGGCCATAGACGACCTCGGCGGCCAGGTCGCCGGGGGCGAGCCCGTCGACCTCCACCATGGCCCGCAAATGTAGTTCGTCCCCGACCTGCGGAAGGGCATCCACACCGCCCGACTCGACGTGCGTAACGTGAATCTTGGGCCACGCCGCGGTGACGCGCGCCTTCCACTCCGCGAGCTGCTGCGCCGGTGCGTAGCCGTCGGAGGCGATGGTCGTCGCCGCGGCCGCCGCCGGCAGGTAGAGCCGCTGCACGTATTCAGTGACCATGCGGTCGGCAGAGAGGGCCGGCGACAGTGTCGCCAGTGTGTGCCGAATCGACTCGACCCAGCGGGTGGGAACACCGTCAGCCCCACGGTCATAGAAGCGCGGAGCGATTTGATGTTCGATGAGGTCGTACATGCTCTCGGCCTCGAGCCGGTCGCGCTCGGCACCGTTGCCCGCCGAGTCGGCGGATGGGATGGCCCAACCGTTCTCCTCGTCGTAGAACTCGGCCCACCAGCCGTCGAGGATCGACAGGTTGAGGGAGCCATTGAGCGCCGCCTTCATGCCGGAGGTGCCGCACGCCTCGAGCGGCCGAAGCGGGTTGTTGAGCCACACATCGGTTCCCGGATACAGCAGTTTTGCCATCCCGATGTCGTAGTTGGGCAGGAACACGATCCGCTCCCGCACCGCGGGCTCAGACGCGAACTCCACCAACCGCTGGATTAGGCGCTTACCCTCGTCATCTGCCGGATGCGATTTGCCAGCCACCACGATCTGGATCGGGCGTTCGGGGTGCAGCAACAGCGAGCGGAGCCTGTCCTGATCGTGCAACATGAGAGTGAGACGCTTGTAGGTGGGAACTCGCCGCGCAAACCCGATCGTGAGCACTGCCGGGTCGAGCAGGTCGGAGAACCACGATGGCGCCCCGACTCCCGGATTCTGTTCCTGCCATGCCGCCGCGGTTCGTGCGCGGGCATCCGTCACCAACTGCTCACGAAGTTTGCCTCGAACGTGCCACAGGTCGGCGTTGCTGACGGCGCTCGACGACCAGTCAGCCATCGTCGTATCAGACGTACCCAATTTCGTGGCTGCGAGGTCGAGGAGCATCGGATCGGTCCAGGTGGGAGCGTGAACACCGTTGGTCACGGAGGTGATCGGCACATCGTCGGGGTCGAAGCCGGGCCATAGTGCACCGAACATTCCCCGGGAAACATCGCCGTGCAACCGCGAGACTCCGTTCGCGCGCTGCGCGAGCCGCAGCCCCATGACCGCCATGTTGAACTTTGCCGGATCACCGCCCGCGTACTTCTCTTCCCCGAGTGCGAGAACATCGGATGCAGCAACGCCGGGCAGCAACCCGGTCGTGAAGTACTCGGTGATCATCTCCACGTCGAAGCGGTCGATGCCCGCTGGC
>JBBQZJ010000231.1:0-3909 GCA_038207805.1 Actinomycetales bacterium
GTCACCGGTGTCGGCCTAGTCGACACGGTGGATGGCACCGAGACCACCCTCGACCTCAGCGGACTCTTCGTGGCGATCGGTGCCGATCCGCGCACCCATCTGGTGCACGGCCAACTGGACCTCAACCCCGACGGAACGATCACCGTCGATGGGCGCTCATCCCGAACCAACATCCCCGGCGTCTTCGCCGCTGGCGATGTCATCGATCCGACCTACCGTCAGGCCGTGACCGCGGCGGGCTCCGGAACGGTCGCCGCCCTTGACGCGGAGCACTACCTCGCTTCACTCCCGAAAGAAATCGTCGACGCGGCTGTTCAGCACGCCGTCGTAACCGTGTAGTTATCGAATCCCTAAGAAAAGAGAAATCCATGTCAACAGCTCATGACGTCACCGACGCCACATTCGCCGACGAAGTACTCAACTCGAAAGACACCATCATGGTGGACTTCTGGGCAGAGTGGTGCGGCCCGTGTCGCGCCGTCTCGCCCATCCTCGACCAGATTGCCGAAGAGCACGCCGACAAGATCAAGATCGTCAAGCTCAACGTCGACGACAACCCCCAGATGGCGATGAAGTACCAGATCACCTCGATCCCCGCCATGAAGGTGTTCCGCAATGGCGAGGTCGTGAAGACGGTCATCGGCGCCAAGCCCAAGCCGGCAATCGAAGCAGACCTCGCCGAGTTCTTGGCGTAGTCTGCGCAGACCACTGCGTCGCGGCCTCGGGCGTAGGCTCACCGCATGAAACGCTCCTTGGCTTCGCTTCTCGTCGTTGTACAGTTTGCGCTCTTGGTCGGCCTCGCGGTGAGCGTCTTTGCGCCCCACGATCGACTGTGGCCGATCTGGCCGGTGGCCGGGCTGCTTGCAGCCGTGGCGATCGCCGGGGGCGGCGTGCTCGCGGTGCTGGGGGTGCGCGGGCTAGGCGAGTCCCTGACGGCCAGCCCCGTTCCCAAAGACGACAACTCGCTGACGACCACGGGCGTGTATTCCCTGGTGCGGCATCCCATCTATTCGGGCTTACTGCTCGGCGGATTGGGCCTGGTCGGCCTCGCCGGGAGCGTTCTCGCGATAGTGCTCTGGCTCACCCTCCTGGCGCTTCTCGTGGTCAAGTCGCGGTGGGAGGAGCGGATGCTGCGCGTCGCGCACGCCCAGTACGCACAGTACGGAGCACGCACGGGTCGCTTCGTGCCCGGAATAGGACGCCTGCGAAGCTATCCTTGAAGCTTCGCGACTGAAAAGGGCAGCGCATGACAAACCAGGGCAACAATCTCGACCAGTGGTACGGCCACTACGCGGATCGCACGGCTGGCCTTGCCGCCAGCGAGGTACGCGCCCTGTTCGCCGTCGCCTCGCGCCCTGAGGTGGTCTCTCTCGCCGGCGGCATGCCCTACGTCACCGCACTGCCCCAAGAACTCATCACCGAGGCGTTCCAGCGCATGATGCTGGACAGTGGTCCGGTCGCATTGCAGTATGGGTCGGGTCAAGGGATGCCCGCGTTGCGTGAGCACATCCTCGAGGTGATGGCCCTGGAGGGCATTCGCGGCAGCGTCGATGACATCGTCGTGACGACCGGATCTCAGCACGCGCTCGAACTCGTCACGAAGCTTTTCATTAACCCGGGTGACGTCGTGCTGGCCGAAGGTCCCAGCTACGTGACCGCGATGGTGGTGTTCCGGTCGTTTCAGGCGGACATCCAGCACGTGCCGATGGACGAGTTCGGTCTGATTCCCGCGGCGCTCCGCGAGCACGTAGCGCGTCTGAAGGCTGCGGGCAAGACGCTGAAGTTCCTGTACACGGTGCCCACTTTTAGCAATCCGGCGGGCGTGACACTGACGTGGGAGCGCAGGCTCGAGATCCTCGAGATTTGTCGTGAAAGTGGCATTCTGGTTCTTGAGGACAATCCGTACGGCCTGCTGTACTTCGACGGTGCCCCGCCACACGCCATGCGCTCGGTCGAGGAAGACGGGGTCATCTATCTCGGAACGTTCTCCAAGACGCTCGCTCCCGGCTTCCGGATCGGATGGGTCTTGGCGCCACACGCGATCAGAGAAAAACTCATTTTAGCAAACGAGGCGGCCGTATTGTCGCCGAGTTCGTTCACTCAACACCTCATCTCCGAGTATCTCGCGACCGCCGACTGGAAGGCTCAGATTGACACCTTCCGCGGCGTGTACCGAGAGCGGCGCGATGCGATGTTGAATGCCCTCACCGACTACCTTCCCGACCTGACTTGGACGCACCCCACCGGCGGCTTCTACGTGTGGGTCACACTTCCCGACAACCTTGACTCCAAGTCGATGTTGCCGCGCGCGGTGAAGGAGCTGGTTGCATACACCCCGGGTACCGCCTTCTATGCCGACGGCGGTGGGCGCAACAAGATGCGCCTGGCATTCTGCTACCCCACCCCGGACTTCATCCGCGAGGGCATCCGGCGACTGTCGACCGTGATCAACGGCGAGATGGAGCTGCTGACAACCTTCGCCCAAACCGCACCACTGCCCGTCGTGCGCCCCGACGTCTCCATGATCAACCCACCAGCCAACCTCGGCTGATGACGGCCCCCCACGTTCTCGTCCTCGCCGGCGGCATTTCACACGAACGGGATGTCTCCCTGCGCTCTGGGCGTCGTGTTGCCGACAGCTTGCTCGAACACGGCATATCGGTCGAGCTGCGCGATCCGGATGCGAGCCTGCTGGCCTACCTGCGCAACGCGCGCCCCGACGTGGTGTGGCCGGCGCTCCACGGTGCCAGCGGTGAAGATGGCGCGCTGCGTGGGCTGCTGGACTTCATTGGCATTCCGTATGTGGGATCGCGCGCCGAGGCATCCCGGCTCGCCTGGGACAAACCCACGGCCAAGACCATTGTCGCGCGGGCCGGGCTCAGCACTCCGAGGTCGATCACGTTGCCCAGGGACGCGTTCCGGGAGCTCGGTGCCCACAGCATTCTCGAGGAGATCCAGGACGAGTTTTCGGGACCGCTCGTCGTCAAGCCGGCGCAGGGTGGCTCCGCACAGGGCGTCACTATGGTCGATGACCGCGCCCTGCTGCCACGCGCCATGGTGGATGCCTACACATACTGCGACTCGGCTCTGATCGAACAGAAGATCACGGGCACGGAGATCGCCATCGGAATAATCGACAGCGGCGACGGGCCGGTGGCTCTGCCCGCCGTGGAGATCGAGCCACTATCCGGCGTGTACAGCTTCGAGGCGCGATACAACGCCGGCGAGACCCGGTTCTATGTGCCGGCCCGCGTGGATGACAGTGTCGCAGCAAACGCCGCCGAGCTTGCGGTGACGGCGCACCGAGCGCTCGGCCTGAGACACCTCTCCAGAGTCGACATGATCGTCGACGGTGCTGGTACGCCGTGGTTCCTCGAAGCTAATGTGCTGCCGGGGCTCACCGAAACGTCGATCCTCCCGCAGGCGCTAGAGGCGGCCGGACACGACCTCGGCTGGGTGTACTCCGCACTGGCCGAAGCGGCGATCGCGGAAGCGCACTAACCGCCACGCTCGCGTGTGCCGCGAGCTACTTCCTGAATCCGGGCTGGCCCAGTTCGCCGAGGATGCGGTTGAGGTCACCGACCGTCGCGAAGTCGATCACGATTTGACCCTTGCTCGAACCGAGCGTCACTTTGACCCGGGTATTGAGTCGGTCGCCAAGCTGCGCCGCAACTTCATCGAGTTGGCCCTGACGCTTACCGGCGGCCACCCGCGCTTTCGGCGTCTTCACGGCTACTTGGCCGGCCGCTGCCTCGGCCGCACGCACCGAGAGATCCTCGTTGACGATCTTTTCGGCAAGGCGCTCCATCGCCGTTGCATCGCCGGCCGACAGAATTGCACGAGCGTGCCCAGCGCTCAGAACTCCGGCGGCCACCCGCTTCTGAACTGACGCGGGAAGCTTGAGCAGGC
>JBBQZJ010000232.1:0-3909 GCA_038207805.1 Actinomycetales bacterium
GAACCGGTCGTGGCTCGCAGTTGGGCATCCTCATCCGCGGTCCGCAGGTGCTCGAGCAGACCCGAAGGATCGACACCGTCGTTCTCGACAAGACCGGCACACTGACCACGGGTCGCATGGCCGTCGTGGCGGTAGTCGTCGCCGACGGCGGCGACGAGGTCGAAGTGCTGCGCGCGGCGGCCGGTGCCGAGTATGGGTCCGAGCATCCCGTCGCCAAGGCGATCGTTGTGACCGCCGAGGACCGCGGGATCGATCCCGCCGGAGCAGAGTCGTTCGCGTCCGTTCAGGGCCTCGGCGTTCAGGCCGTTGTCGATGGCCGTCTCGTCGTCGTCGGGCGACGTTCGTGGCTGGAACAGGACTGGTCGATTTCGGTGCCGACGGACCTGGGCGATACCTTCGCGGCGGCCGAACAGGGCGGCGAGACCGCTGTAATGGTGGTGTGGGACGGTGAGGCTCGCGGCGTCATCACCCTCGGGGACACGATCAAGCCCACCAGCGCGGATGCCGTCAAGCGTTTCATCGCGCTCGGCCTCACCCCGGTGCTCCTCACCGGCGACAACGCGGGTGCGGCGGCGGCGATCGGCGCTCTAGTCGGCATCACCGATGTGCGGTCTGGAGTCACCCCGCAGGGCAAGCTCGACACGATCCGTGAGCTTCAGGCCGATGGTCACACCGTGGCCATGGTCGGCGATGGCGTCAATGACGCGGCCGCTCTTGCGGCGGCCGACCTCGGCATCGCCATGGGTGCCGGAACGGATGCGGCGATGGCGGCTAGCGACGTCGTCGTGATGAGTGGTGACCTGATCGCGGTAGTCGACGCGATCCGCTTGGCCCGCCGCACGCTCGGCACCATCAAGGGCAACCTGTTTTGGGCTTTCGCGTACAACGTCGCCGCGATCCCGCTGGCGATGCTCGGGCTGCTCAACCCGCTGATCGCGGGTGCCGCGATGGCACTGTCGTCGGTTTTTGTCGTCAGCAATAGCCTGCGACTGCGGGGCTTCACGGGATCGACTTCCGCCACGCGCTAGGTCGTGGGCGCGGGCTTTCCGGATAATATAGGAAAAGTCCCAAGCCGGTTTGCGACCTCGTTCGCGCAAAAAAAGAATGGAGTCCGCCGCCGTGTCGATCCTTGACGACTCGCACACGGCGCCGATCCCGATCGTCAGCGGCTCTCGTCGGTGGAGAGACTCCTTCCTCTCGCTGTCGCACCGAAACTATCGTCGGTTCCAACTGTCACACCTCGTGTTGCACACGGCATCGTGGATGTTCCGCATCGCCGTGGACTGGCTAGCGCTCGAAATCACTGGCAACATATCCGCGGTAGGGCTGCTCGTGTTCATCCAGTGGGCGCCGATGATCGTACTCGGGCCGTACGGAGCGATGATTGCCGATCGCTTTCCGCGGCGCATCACCGTTGCCATTGTCTACAGCCTGTTCGCACTCCTGACCGCAGTGCTCGCCCTCGTGACGCTCGCCGGGGTCGTGGAACTGTGGCACATCATCGTCGTTGCTTTCTTCATGGGGCTCATCTACACGATCGAGGTTCCGGCACGCGTGATCCTGCTCAGTGAGATGGTCTCGCGCTCTAATCTGCAGAACGCAATCAGTGTTTACGCGATCGTGTTCTGGCTCGGTGGAGTGATCGGGCCCGTGATGAGCGGGATCATCATCACCGCGGCAGGAACTGGCTGGGCGATCGTCGTCTACTCGATCGCCTGCGCAAGCGTTGCGGTAACGGTTGCCCTACTGCGGGTGAGCGAGCTGCGCGTCGTGCCACCGAGGCCGTTTGTGCGCCCACAGTTTGTGGCGACTCTGCGGTACGCCCGCTCCAAGCCGACGATCTTCTGGCCAATGTTGCTGATGGCCTTCTTTGCGCTGTTCGCGCTGCCGTTTGGTGTCGTGCTCAGCGGAATGGCGAAGGTGGTCTACGAATCGGGCGCGAGCGGGTTCGGTCTGTACACGTCGATGCTCGCAGTCGGCGCCTTAGCCGGTGCCGTGATGTCTACTCGGGTGCGGGCATTGCGCCTGCGCACCGTCATAGTGGCTGCTGCCGTGTTCGCGATCCTGCAATTTTCGGCGGGACTAGTAGGGTCTGTACTCTTCTTCCTTGTGGCACTGGTTGGGGCCGGATTGCTGCGGCTGATCTACGAAGTCGTGTCTGACGCGCTCGTTCAGCTCTCCTGCAATCCGATCGTGCGCGGTCGCATTGTTTCGCTCTACGTATCGGTTTTCGTCGGTGGGCAGGCGCTCGGCGGACTGATCCTCGGGGTGCTCTCCGACACCCTCGGCCCCCGCACGGCACTGATGCTGTCCGGCGGGATCCCCTTGGCCGCCACCGTTGTCATCGCGGTCATTGTCGCGCGCCGGTCCGGCGCCGCTCTCACCTTCCGGCCCGGCCGGGGGTTTTCCCTGCTCGGTGTTGTTACGCGAGAACCCAACTGAGTTTCGATCCGAGCGAATGCGGCTATCCCGTGATGCCCTCTTCGAAGTTCTGAATCGGGTCGTACCAGCCCTGTTCGAGCACGAACGCCTGGAACTGCTTGTCGAGCCCGAGAATGACGGCCAGCCCGACGACGACGAGCAGGATGCCGACAATGCGCCGGAACCATCCGCTCGGCGACGACAGCCAGCCGAGCTTGCGCGCGAACGCCGCGCCGAGGAACGCGACCAGCAGTAGGGCGATCGCCAAGCCGATCGCGTAGACCACGATATAGAGCAGACCCTCCGCGAATGACACCGGCAGCACGGTCGCGAGAATGAGCGCATAGGTCGGCGAGCAACTGCTGAAGGTAGGACCGAGGGCGGCGCCGAGCAGGATGTCGCCGCCGACTCCGCCCTTGCGGTACGAGCGATCGAGAGCGGCATTGGCCCGATTCTGTATGCCGGTCGCCATCATCACCCGCTCCCAGATGACCGGGAACACCAGCGTGAGTCCGAAGATCACGACGATGCCGCCGGCGACGAGTTGCCAGACGAACTGGGGAACACCGAGCAACGCGGTTGTGGCCTTGAGCAGGAGAGTGAATATGACGACCGAAACCGCGAGACTCGCGGCGATGATCACCGGTCGAAACCACTGTCGCTCGGCGACACCGGAGTCTGAGTCGGCTCGCACCATGGAACCGCCCACAATCACCGGCAGCAACGGGAGAACGCATGGGGCCGCGACGGTGAGGATTCCCGCCACAAAGGAGAGCAGGAGCAGCGCTGACACGGGCGTTTAGAGCATCACGTCGAGCACGGCCTGAAGTCGCAGGTCGGTGGTGGGCAGGAAGTTCTGCAGGCCGTTACCCGCGGCATCCACCTCGACGAAGGTGGTCTGCTGGGCGACGCCGTACTTCTGACGCAGATCTTGGTGGCTGTCGTAGTCGACCTTGATGACGGTGATGCCTGCTGGCACGCCCGAGGCGAGGATGTCTTTCTCGATCGCACGGCACGATGGGCACCACGTTGCATGGAAGAAGAGGAAGGTGCGACCCTGCGCGTCAGCAATAGCTGAGTCGCTGTAATCAACGTAGGCGCCGGGAGTCGAAGCGACATCCACTGGCTTGGCAGCACCTGTATCTGGCGCCGTTGCGTCTTCGGTTACGGAAGTCGTGCCGGCCGATCCTTGGGCTGCCGATGTCTCACTCGGTCGGGTCGCGGCGTATGCACCTACGGCACCAACGACGACGACAACGAGGGCGACGATGATTGCAATAGCGCGCTTGTTCATGCCACCAGACTGCCATGCGCCGGCTGAGGATGCGGCGTGAGTCCGACCGCTGTCACAACTTTGTAAGACCAGACCTTTCCCGACCATCGCGCATCTGCAAGAGTCGCAGCATGGATATTCCAGCCAACTACTCCGACCTCAAGGCCGTTTACATCAACTGCACGCTCAAGCGCTCGCCGGAGCTGAGCCACACC
>JBBQZJ010000233.1:0-3893 GCA_038207805.1 Actinomycetales bacterium
ATCTGGTGGGCCGTCGTATCCTCGTCACCGCCGGCGGTACGCGCGAACCTCTCGATCCAGTGCGATTCATCGGTAATCGCTCGAGCGGCAGGCAAGGAGTGGCGATCGCGCGAGCGGCAGCGCTTCGCGGTGCCGAGGTAACCCTGATCGCTGCACACCTCGAGATCGCCGCTCCCTCCGGGATCACGGTGGTCCCGGTTAGCACTACCCTCGAACTCGCTGAGGCCGCGGCCGCGGCCTCGACTACTGCCGATGTAGTGATCATGGCCGCCGCGATTGCCGACTACCGGCCGCAGAGGGTTGCCGACAAGAAGATCAAGAAGGATACCCAGGGCGATACCCTCGACATTCGACTGGTCAAGAATCCCGATGTACTTCGTGCACTCGTCGAGGCGCGACGCCCCGAGCAGATCATTATTGGCTTCGCGGCGGAGACGGAGACCGACCAGGCCCGCCTTCTCGAGCTCGGTCGCGCCAAGATCGCCCGCAAGGGTTGCGACTTTCTGGTCGTCAACAGTGTCGGCTGGTCGGAGGGCTTCGGTAGTGAGAGTAATACGGTGCTCATCCTCGACAGGGCCGGAGATATAGTGGGCGGGGCGACCGGGAGCAAGGCGACGGTGGCCGACCGTATTCTGGATCTGTTGAGAGATTCGACCTAAGCACGGGAGTCCGCGATTAGTACTGAGCTGCGCCTTTTCACATCCGAGTCCGTCACCGAGGGACACCCAGACAAGATTTGCGACCAGATCAGCGACAGCATCCTTGACGCGATGCTGGCTCAGGATCCGACAGCGCGTGTCGCCGTCGAGACGATGGTGACCACCGGCCTAGTCCATGTTGCCGGCGAGGTTACAACGACCAGCTATGTCGATATCCCCGCGATCGTGAGGGAAAAGATCACCTCGATTGGCTACGACTCGTCGGATGTCTGGTTTGATGGCCGCTCCTGCGGAGTCTCGATCTCGATCGGCTCGCAGTCGCCCGACATCGCGCAAGGCGTCGATTCCGCTATCGAAACCCGCGAGGGCGACAGCATGGATGCTGATGACCTGCAGGGCGCGGGCGATCAGGGAATCATGTTCGGCTATGCGACCACCGAGACCCCCGAGTTGATGCCGATTCCGATCTGGCTCGCGCATCGACTGTCGGAGCGGCTCGCGCAGGTGCGGCACGAGGGTGTCGTCGACTACCTTCGTCCGGACGGCAAAACGCAGGTGACGATCGGCTACGAGGGTGCCATCCCGCGCACCGTTGACACCGTTGTGGTGTCGACTCAGCACTCGCCGAAGGTGTCCAACGAGCAGCTTCGACGCGAGGTAGAGGAGCTGGTGATACGGCCGGTTCTTGAGCGCTCCGCACTGGACTTTTCCGATCTGCGCGTGCTGATCAACCCGACCGGGCGATTCGAGATCGGTGGTCCGCAGGGCGATGCCGGGCTTACGGGTCGCAAGATCATCGTCGATACCTACGGTGGGGCATCCCGTCACGGCGGGGGAGCATTCAGCGGGAAGGACCCGTCAAAGGTTGACCGCTCGGCCGCCTACGCCATGCGCTGGGTCGCAAAGAACGCGGTCGCCGCTGGGCTTGCCGAACGCCTCGAAGTTCAGGTCGCATACGCAATCGGCCGTGCTGCACCGGTCGGGCTTTATGTCGAAACCTTCGGCACCGGTCGAGTGGACGACGCCGCGATAACCAGGGCCATCTCCGAGGTTTTCGACCTTCGTCCCGGAGTCATCATTCGGGAACTGGATCTCCTGCGCCCGATCTACGCGCAGACGGCAACATACGGGCATTTCGGGCGAGAACTGCCCGACTTCACGTGGGAGCGCCTCGATCGCGTCGGAGCCCTGCGCAGCGCCTGCGGACTGTAGCGGTGTCGGCGACCATCGCGCGGGTGATGGTCGATTCACCCCTGCCCCAGCTTGATCGGCTGTTCGACTATCGCGTTCCCGCCAACCTGGCCGAAGCCGCCGTTCCGGGCGTTCGAGTGAAGGTTCCGCTGCGATCGGCGGGCCGTATCGCGGACGGATTTATTGTCGAGTTGGCGGGGCCGGGGGAGTACACGGGTGTGCTGAGTGATCTCGACTCGATAGTTTCCGCCCTGCCGGTTCTTACTCCCGAGGTGTGGTCGCTGGCCAGGAGGGCTGCGGATCGGGCAGCGGGATCGGCGACCGACATTGTGCGTCTCGCTGTACCGTCGCGACAGGTTCGGGTTGAGAAAGCGTTCCTTTCCGACTCCAGCACCGAACCGTTCCCGGTGGTCGTTGCCCCGGCCATTGAGGGATACGGCACATCCGTGATCGAGGCGGCGATCGGGCTCGGCGAGCGGCTCGCTGTGGACGCTATCCCTCGTGTTGTCGAAGTCTCGGATGGAGTCTGGGTGGGCGGCTGGGCCGTCACTATCGCCAGAGCCGCGGCATCCACTCTCGCGGCAGGACGAACGGCAATTCTTGCGGTGCCGGACTACCGGGATCAGGAGCAACTGGAGTCGGCACTGCGCGCGATCCTGCCTCCCGAACGAATAGTTCGACTGGATGCCCGGCAGTCCAACCCCGACCGCTACCGCGGCTTCTTGCGCTGCCTAGCGGATGTGCCGCTCGCGATCGTGGGAAATCGCTCGGTCGTGTACGCGCCGGCACGAAGTCTCGGACTGATTGCTGTGTGGGACGACGGCGACCCACTGCACAGCGAACCGCTGGCTCCCTACGTGCACACCAGGGATGCAGCGCTGCTGCGGCAGGAACAGCAGGAGTGTGCTCTCATGTTCGTCTCCCATTCGCGCAGCACCGAGGTGGAGCGTCTCGTCGAGGTGGGCTGGCTGCGGTCGGTTTCGCCGACCCCGTTGGTGCTTCCCAAGGTCATCCCAACTCTGCAGCAGGCGGGTGGCGACCGCATGGCGGCTCAGGCCCGCATCCCCTCTTCCGCGTGGCAGGTCGCCCGGGCGGCCCTAGCCGTGGGCCCGGTGCTGGTGCAGGTCGCTCGGCCGGGCTACGCACCGCAACTCGCCTGCGCGGATTGCGCTCAGACGGCGCGCTGTCTTCGCTGTGAGGGGCCGTTGTCGCAGCGGTCGGCCACCTCAACGCCTGCCTGCAACTGGTGCGGTGCCTTGGCCGTCAACTGGCGGTGCTCGAATTGCGACGGAGAGAAATTGAGGCTGGTCGGTCAGGGGGCATCGCGCACCGCCGAGGATCTCGGTCGAGCATTTCCGGGGGTGCGAATCATCATTGCCGACGGCGAACGGCCCATCCTTTCGGTGGGCGCCGAACCGGCTCTCGTTATCGCCACCCGGGGTGCCGAGCCGATAGCAGCCGGGGGCTATCGAGCGGTGTTGTTGCTCGACGGCGAGCGAATGGTCGCGCGCGAGAGCTTGCGAGTGGCCGAAGACTGCCTGCGCTGGTGGTCAAACGCGGTGGCCTTGGCGGGCGGCGGCGCGCAGTCAGTTCTCGTCGGTGTGGGGGGAGCGCTAGCGTCGGCCCTGGTCACGTGGCGCCACACGGATTTCGCTCGGGCAGAGCTCGCCGACCGGCGACGCTTGCGGTTCCCTCCTGCGGTTCGGGTCGCGACGGTTTCTGGAACGCCCGAGGCAGTGTCCCGCGCAATTGCCGGCGTAGCGGTAGATCCTTCCGACCTACTGGGCCCCGTCGATGTTGGCTCATCGACTGTGCGAACAATTGTGCGCTTTGACTATTCGAGTGGCGCCGACGTCGCGTCAGCGTTGCGCGCGGCAGTGGTCAGGTCAGCGACCAGTAGGCGGCGGCCGGTCGCCGGGAAGGGTGCCCGGGCGCCGCTTTCGCCCACACTTAAGGTGCGGTTCGACGATATCGAGCCATTCCTCGACGCGTAGAGTGTCACACTCGGCGCGAATCCCGGGGGAGAATTGGCGGATGGATGCC
>JBBQZJ010000234.1:0-3874 GCA_038207805.1 Actinomycetales bacterium
AGTTGCCCCGGCCCGGAACAGTCACCGAGTCCCCGCGAAGCGAGCGAGGAAACCATCGATGTCGGTAATCGTCTCGACCCAGCCCAGCGCCTCGCCGAGTCGGGTGAGCTGTGGAGCCTCGACGTGCGCGTCGGCCAGCACCGCGGTGTCTCGAAATACTGTACTGGGGGCGCCGTCGGCCACGATGCGGCCGCGGGCCATCACGACGACGCGGTCGAAAACCTCGGCGCAGAAGTCCATGTCGTGCGTGATCGCAACGACCGTGCGCCCCTCTTCGGTCAACTCCTCGACGATCTTCTGTACGGTGGCGACACCCCGAGCATCCTGGCCCGTCGTCGGCTCGTCGAGCACAACCACGGGCGTATCCATTGCGAGCACAGATGCCATGGCGACGCGCTTCCGCTCCGAAAGCGAGATGTGGTAAGGATGCGTGTCTGCCTCGCCCGCCAATCCGACACGCTCGAGTGACTTCTCGACCAACTCGGCGACGCGCTCGGCCGAGAACCCCAAATTGCGCGGCCCGAACGAGACGTCACCGGCCACGGTGCGAGCGAATAGCTGCTCATCGGGATTCTGGAACACGTACCCGACGCGGGCGGCGAGCTCCGCGATGTCGCGACCGGTTGTAGACCAGTCACCGATCTCGACCTCGCCCTCGGTGGGCTGAAAAATGCCGTTGAAGTGACGAACGAGAGTCGTCTTCCCTGCACCGTTTTGGCCGACGATGCCCAGCCGTGACCCGGAGGGCACCTCGAGATCGACACCATCGAGCGCGCGCACGCCCGACTGATAGACGTAGTGAAGGCCGCGCACCGAGATCTTCACCGGTTGGCCCCTTTGGCAAAGTACCCGGTCGCTTCGGCAAGTGACACCGGGAGCTCCGCCTTGCGGTCGACGAGTCCGGCGGATGCCGCGGCGCGAGCCGCCGCAGTGAACCGGGTAGACCCGACCCCCCATTCGGCGAGGCGCTCATCCGCGAGAACGTCCCGCGGCGATCCGGATAACACGATCCGGCCCTCCGCCAGCACGCCGAGGGTGTCGGCGTGGTCGCGCAGCAGTTCCAGCTTGTGTTCGAACATCACCACGGTTGTGCCCTGTTGTGCGACCCGCTCAATGACATCGAACACGAGCCTGGTGCCGCCGGGATCGAGCTGAGAGGTGGGTTCGTCCATGACGAGAATTGACGGCCGCATAACCATGATCGAGGCGATGGCCACGAGTTGCTGCTGACCGCCAGACAACGCGTATGGCGATCGGGATCGCAGCTCCTCGAGCCCGAACTGATCAACTACCGCATCGACCCGCTCGAGCATTTCTGCGCGCGACGTGCCGAGATTCTCCAGCCCGAAAGCGATCTCCTCTTCGACAGTGAAGCGCGCGCCGGTGATCTGGTTGAACGGATTCTGGCTGACCAAGCCCACTCGCGTTACGACATCCAACAACGTCGCGGTGGGCACATCGAGGCCGGCTACCGTCACCCTCCCCTCAAGGTCGCCACCTTCCGCGTGCGGGATGAAGCCCGCGATGGTCTTGGCGAGCGTGGTCTTGCCGGCCCCAGACGCCCCCACGATTCCATAAACGCTGCCCTCGGAAATCGACAGGTCGAGACCGGCCAGCACGTTCCTTTCCGAGTCGGGGTAGGCGTATGTCACGCCGGCGAGGTCGATCATGACAGCACCCCGGCGAACGCGAGACCGACAATGGCGAACGCAACGATTACCAGCACCCAGCGCGCCACTCGTTGTGCACGGGAGTCGGGGATGACCGCGTACGACACGCGGGAACGAGTCGACCCAAAGGCTCGAGCTTCCATCGCCGTCGACCGCTCCTCGACGTCGACAAAGACTCCCAGAACTAGGGGGGTTACCAGCGGCAGCAAGACAGCCGCCCGACGAAAGATGTTGCCCTTGGTGCGCAGCCCGCGCGAGCGCTGGGCGAGAAGGATCGATTCTGCCCTGCCTCGAAATGCGGGAATGATCTGCAGAGTAGAGCTGATGACGTAGCTGATCTTCGGTGGCATCCCGCGCTCGGTCAGAGCGGTCATTAGTGCCCCAGGGTGAGTAGTGAGCAACAACAACATGGTTGCCGCCACCAGTACCGCGGTGCGGGCGCCGACCGCGATGGCGATTTGCAACCCTTCGAGGCTAAACCGGAACGGCCCCCACTCGAACAGAATCGTCTCGCGACCCGGATAGAAGAATCCCTGAGCGACGACGAGCACCACGAGTAGGGGCCCCACCAGTACGGAGCAGATGACAAGAAGCCGGCGACCGACGCCCGAAAAGGCGGCGATCGGCACGACCACCCCTACCAAGATCGCCGCGGATGCCCACCACACGGGCACCGCGAACACCACCAGCACGACGGCGAGCACGCCGACGAGCTTCGTCACCGGATTGAGCCGGTGCAGCGGTGATTGACGATCGAGGTAGAGGGTCGACATGAACTAGTCGAGCTTCTTGTTTTTCATGCCGGGCAGCACGTTGTACTGACGCACGAACGGGAAGCGCTGCTTGAAGCGAGTCGGAAGGGCGAGCAGGATCAGCATCACGACCGTGAAAGTAATGAGCTTGTCGAGCGGGTCGGACAGCAGCCCCTGCAGAGTAGTCGCGCCGAGCAGCGAGTTGCCCATCGCCTGGAAGGCCGTGACGATGGCGCCAGTGCCACCGCCGGTCGCGCCGCCGAAGATGAACGCCGAAATCGGCGCCGATACGAGTGCCGCAATCACGCCGGTGACTGCACCGGCGATCGGCGGCGCCCAGTAGGTGCGGAAGACACCGATGCGCGCGGCGTAACCGGCGACAACACCAATGACGATCGCGGTAATCGCGAACGGGAGCGCGAGCGGGCTCAGGGTGAGACCCCAAATCACGTTGGAGAACGCGCCTGTGACGGCTCCGGCAGCCGGCCCGGCAACTACGGCGACGAGAATCGTGCCGATCGAGTCGAAGTAGAACGGCAGACCGAGCGCCGCGGTCAATTGCCCGACGACGATGTTGACCGCGATCGCCACCGGGATCAACACGAGTGTGTTCGTGGGGAGGCGGTGGATCGTACCCACCCCGATCAGCACGGCACCAATCAGGTAGCCCGCGAGCGCAATCAGAGCGCTGGGGCCGAGGCCTGCCGCGATGTCCGCGGGCTGCCCGATGATGAGATATAGGTAGGTCGCCACGATGATGACCGCGCCCAGAATGATGAAGACGAGGTTCCTCGTCTTATTCGGTTGTTCGGTAGTCAGACTCACAATTTTCTCCTTCTATGGTGTGTCGCCGCCTTCGGGGGAACCCGCGCCGCGGCCGGCGCTCTGACCTCATCCAGCGAATCGTGCGGCGAAGCCGCCCAAGCGCTCGATGAAGTGATCAAAGAATGCGGCAGGATCGGTGTCCACAGCGATCGCCGCGTTTGGTTCGCGCCCCCACATACCGCGCCAGTCCGCGATCGTGGTGCCGCGGCTGAGCGCGCCGGCTAGCTCCACGTCGACAGTTGCCATGCGGTACGTCGCGAACTCGGGGTGGATCGCCAACGCCGCAGCGAAGGGATCATGGATGTGGGCGAGGAAGCCCTGATCGTGGTCGCGGTGGAATTCCATGTAGAACCGAACGGCATCCGACACGTAGCGCACGACGGGGTTGGATGCGGCTGACAGCGTGCCATCCGGCTGGTCGCTGGACATCAGCTCGACTGGCGTGCTCCCGGCGATCTCGGCTAGCCGAACCAGGTGGTGCGGATGCAGTTCGATGCGCTCGGTGATGTCGAGTGCAGCGATAATCGGTGCGCGCTCCGGTGGCAGGCCCGAGAAGGCGTCGAAGACTAGCTTCGCGGCATCCGGGTCGACCGCGATGTTCCACTCACTCGTGGGAGTCGTGTTGCC
>JBBQZJ010000235.1:0-3862 GCA_038207805.1 Actinomycetales bacterium
CGGTTGGACACCGCGAGAATTTCGGGCCGACGCAACACCTTCTTGAGCTGGCGCAACCGGGTGGGCAGCTTGTACAGCGGCACCGCATCCGCATCCGGTCCGACGTAGATAAAACTGACCGGCACGTTGGGGAGAATGCGCACGATTTCGCGGCGCTTGTCTTCGAGCATCCGCTGCGTGCGACTGCGAGGGCCTTCGCCGATCAGGGCAACCCCGCCGCGACCGACGGCTTGGTAGACGGCATCCCGCGTCTTCGGGCTCACAGCGACGGGCATTTCGCTCGCCGTCCAGCCCCGGCGCAGCGAACTCTTTAGTACGGCGCCGACAGCCCCGGGCTGTCCCTCGATCTGTGAGTATGCGGCCTTCTCGGCGCGGCGTCCGAGCACGATGAGAAATGCGAGGAACCCGCCGAGTACGCCCGCAATGATGTAAAGCACGAGACCGAGAATGTTGTCGAGCGACAGCAGCACCCCCAGCAACACCCCGACCAGAATCGGCAGGAGGAAGGCGAGGAGCAGGAACCAGATCGCGAGCTTGTCGTAGCGCCTGGTCATCTGGAACACCTGATACATCTGCTTCAGGCGTCCCGGCTCCTTGGGAGCTTTGGGCGTAGGGGTAGTCGTTCGTGCCATTTGTCTAGACTACGCGGTCGACCCGGCCGCTCACACGGCCTGCGCGAATCCGAGGTTCTTGTCGGCGAGATGGGTTAGGTGCTCCGGGATGTCGCGCCCCTTGGCGAGCATCGACCGAGCCCAGAGGCGTCCGGCGCGGTAGCTCGAGCGCACCAGCGGACCGGCAAGAACTCCGAGGAAACCGATCTCTTCCGCGGCCTCAGAGAACTCGACGAACTCCTGCGGCTTGACCCACCTCGCAACCGGTAGGTGGCGCGGGGTGGGACGAAGGTACTGAGTGATGGTGATGATGTCGGTTCCGGCATCGTGAAGGTCGTGCAGCGCCTGAATGACTTCGTGCGGCTCTTCGCCCATCCCGAGAATCAGGTTTGACTTGGTAATCAGTCCGGCGGCGCGCGCCTGAGTGATTACGTCGAGCGAACGCTCGTAACGAAACGCGGGACGGATGCGCTTGAAAATCCGCGGCACGGTCTCGACATTGTGCGCGAACACTTCCGGGCGGGAGGAGAACACCTCGGCGAGCAGATCCGGGTTGCCCGAGAAGTCGGTCGCGAGAATCTCGACGCCGGTGCCCGGGTTCTGTTGATGGATCTGGCGCACCGTTTCGGCGTGCAGCCACGCGCCTTCGTCGGGCAGGTCGTCGCGCGCGACGCCAGTGACGGTCGCGTAGCGCAAGTTCATCTTGGTGACGGATTCGGCGACTCGGCGCGGCTCATCCTTGTCGTAGTCGGCTGGCTTCCCGGTGTCGATCTGGCAGAAGTCGCATCGCCTGGTGCACTGGCTGCCGCCGATGAGGAAGGTTGCCTCACGGTCTTCCCAGCACTCGAAGATGTTCGGGCATCCGGCCTCCTGGCAGACCGTGTGCAGGTTCTCACCCTTCACCAGCTCTTGAAGGTGCCGGTACTCGGGGCCCATCTTTGCGACCGTCTTGATCCACTCGGGCTTTCGCTCGATGGGCGTCTCGGCGTTGCGGATCTCGAGCCGCAGCAGTTTGCGGCCACCCAGGTCATGGGCCGAGACCCGATTGGCTTCGGGGTGGTGTGTGGTACTCATGCGTGGGCTCCGGTCAAGGCGGACTCGAGATGGCGCTGCACGATCGGCAGCACGTCGGTGGGGGAGACGTCGCGCCCCAGTTCGCGCGAAATCGAGGTGACGCCGGCGTCGAGAATGCCGCACGCGACGATCTTCGAGTACGCATCAAAGCTGTTGTTACAGTTCAGCGAAAAGCCGTGCATGGTGACCCCCTCGGCGACGCGGATGCCGATGGCGGCGATCTTCTCGGCCCCAACGGGGTCGGCGTAGCGCAGCCACACTCCCGATCGGCCGGCGACCCGGCCGCCGTCGATCCCCAGTTCCGCGAGAACGTCGATGAGTATGCCCTCAATTCGGCGAACATATCCGACGACATCAATGGGTTCAGCGAGCCGTACGATCGGATAGCCCACTAGCTGACCGGGGCCGTGCCAGGTGATCTTGCCACCGCGGTCCGCGTCGATGACCGGTGTGCCGTCGGTCGGCCGCTCGAATTGCTCGGTGCGTTTACCGGCGGTATAGACCGACGGATGCTCGAGAAGGATGACCGTGTCGGGACTAGTCCCGCTCACGACGGCCCGATGGGTTGCGCGTTGAAGCTCCAAGGCTTCGATGTACGGCACGGAGTTGGCGCTTAGCCCCGCGACGACAAAGTCGATCACCATCCCAGTCTATGTGCGATCCAGTCCTCGACAGCCGCCGCGCCGATGAGCAGATCTCGGATGCGCGGATGTCGTCGGCGGGCGCCGACAGTAGGCGGCATCCTGCAGTGATGACCATCGACACCCTCGGCGGCTATCGCCTCGTTCGTAAGCTCGGCGACGGCTCGCGAGCCGAGCTCTTTCTCGGCTACCCACACAGCGATGCCGCGCTGGCAAGACCCGTCGCGCTCAAGGTCTATCGAACGGGAGTAACCCAGGGATCCGTCATAGCCGAGGCCGAGGCCCTGTCGCGGGCGGCGGGTGACCATGTTGTTGAGCTCTACGATCTGGCGCTAGGACCCAGTGGGGTGCCCAGCCTCGTGCTCGAGCGATTGTCAGGGGGTAGTCTTGCTCGACTTCTTCGCGATCGGGCACACCTCGATACCGGCGAGACGATCACCATCTTGGCGCCGCTCGCGCAGACCCTTGCCAGACTGCACACGTCGGGCGTGGTGCACGGCGGTCTGCGACTCGAGGCGGTTACCTTCGATTCGACGGGGGCACCCGTGCTCGCCTGCTTCGGACGGTCCACATCGATCGAAGCGCACTTGCCCCCGGTGCGGCTGGAGGCGGAAGCGGGGGTCGCCCGCGATCTCGTCGCCTTCGAGAGCATCGCACTGGCGGTACTCGAGCGCCTCGCGGTGCCGCTGGTACTGCCCGCGATCACATCCACTGGGTGGCTCACCGAGGTCGCGGCGCACCTCTTCGAGAGCGGCACTGCTCGGGCAGTGCGACTGAATCCGGATCCTGAGCCCGAATCGGTGCCGGCCCGATTGCCCACCGACCAGCCGGTGGTGACCACGGTGTCCATCGCCGAGCCGCTGCAGGAACCGGTCACCGAACCCTGGCGCGGCCGGTTCGTCTGGTCCATGGCTCCCGAATGGCTTGACCTAGGGGGATTGACCGAACGCTTAGGGGTGATCCGCAGAGCCATTTCCACGGTGCGCACCCGGGTCTGGGCCGCTGCCGGAGCCGTCGCGGCCGCCCTACTCGTGGCCCTCGTTGTCGTCCCTGGGGCAACGGCAGGCACGGTGGAGGTGCAATCCTCGTCCTCCGAGGACGTCCCGCCCGCCCCGGCACTCGACCTGGGGCCCGTCGCCGGGGATGACCCAGTGCTCGCTCTGCCGATGCTGCTCGATGCCCGGGCCCGGTGCATCCGGGATCTTTCGATCCTCTGCCTCGACGACGTGGATCAGCGCGACTCTGCTGCGGAGTCTTACGATCAGCAGCTCGTGAGAGAAGTGCGTGACGGTGTCGCACTATCGGTGCCGATCACCGTCGACGCCGCTGACCTCACTCTTGAGGAGCGACTCGGCGACAGTGCGCTGATCAGTCTGGGCGATGTTGCGGACGGCGAACCGGCCTCGGTCCTTCTCATCAAGGGCGAGGCCGGTTGGCGAATTCGGGACTATCTGGAGTGGTGACAGCGAGCCGCCACCGGCGGATCAGATTCCGAGTTTGTCCGAGAAGTTGCCACCCTCGAGGCGGTCCTTGACC
>JBBQZJ010000236.1:0-3847 GCA_038207805.1 Actinomycetales bacterium
CGAGGCGACCGGGAGCGGTTCGCGCCTAACAACGACGGCGTACTTCGACTCGGTCGAGCAGCTCGAGCAGCTCATTGGCATGGGAATGCTCGAGGGCACCCGCGAAGCGATGTCGCAGATCGACGCGGTGCTCGCCGACCTCGCCGCCTTCGCCACCGACCGTGCGGTCGACGCGCAGATGCTCAGCGACACGCAGGTGCGCGTGGCGCGGATCATCCGTGGCACCGTTGACCAGGTGTGGCGAGCCCACAACGACGCCAACCTCATGAAGAAGTGGCTACTGGGGCCGGATGGCTGGACGATGCCCGTGTGCGAGATTGCCACCAAGGTAGGCGACAGCTACCGATACGAGTGGGAGAGCGAGTCGGGCACCGACCGCTTCGGCTTCACGGGCGAGCTGCTGGAATCGCAGGAGCCCTATCGTGCCGTCACGACCGAAGCGATGATCGGGATGGACTTTGCGGCAACGCTCAACGAGCTCACCCTGACGTCGGTCGACGGCGGAACCCTACTCAGCCTCGTGATCACCTACGCGAACATAGAACAGCGCGACGTCGTTCTCGCAACCGGCATGACTGACGGGATGGAGACGAGTTACGCCCGTCTCGAAGGGCTACTCGACGAGGCGACGCTGCCGGCGTACGACAAGCAGCAGTAACACGAATGCGCAACCCTGCACGGGAATTGTAATGAGGCTGAGCGCCACGGGATTCGCGTACAGCCCGCCAGCGAGCGCCGCCCCCGCGAATGTTCCCACGCCCTGGAACACCGCAAAGACGCCGTAGGCGGTTCCTCGCCGCGGTGAAGCCACGAGGTCGGCGACGAGGGCCTTGACCGTCGAGTCCTGAATTCCGGTCGCTGCCCCCCACAGCGCGATCCCGACGAGCACTGCGGGCAGCGCGTTCGACAGCGTGAGCAGCGGCACGGCCGCTACGAGCGCCGGGACGGCGAGCAATACTGCTCCTCCGATGCTGTCGTAGATGCGTCCGCTGACGAGGGCGGCCACCGCAGCAGCGAGCATCCCGGCGGAGAAGACGAGTGGCACGGCAGCGAGCGCGACAATGTTTTCGTCGGTGAGGTGGAACGAGATCACCCCGAACCCCACCATGCCGAACGCGCTGAGACCAGTGGATGCCGAAAACAGCAAGAACGTGATCGGCAGCTTTCTGCGCGGTACGTTGGTTGCCGGCCCGTCGGCTTCCGCGGCGATCGCTTCCGCGGCGATCGCGTCCGGCGCGGCGTCGTGCGCGGCGTCCGGCGCGACAGGCTCGTAGGTGCTCGGGTCTGGCACTCGATGCCGAATCCAGAACAGCAGGGCTAGCGCGACGATCGCGGGAATTGCGAGAGCCGCAAAAGCGGGCCACAGTGCCCCGGTCGCCGCGATGATCGCTGCGACCACAAGGGGCCCGCCGAAAGCGCCGATCTGGTCGAGAGTCTTGTGCACGGCGAACCCCCGACCGCGCCCGACCGCGCTCGCGGGAAAGGCGAGAAGAACAGTCTTCGCGGGGCTGCGAACGGCCTTTCCGATCCGCTCCACAATGATGAGTGTTGCGGCAACGCTGAGGCCCATGACGCCCAGAAACGGTGTTAGCGCCAAGAGCGGCACGCTGATCCCGGTCAGGGCATACCCGCCAATCGCCCACCGCCAGTAGCGGCGGCTGCGATCGACCGCCGGCCCAGACACGAGACGCAGAATGAATCCGAGCGCTTCTGATCCGCCGGTGACAAGACCGACCGTGAGGGCACTGGCACCGAGTTGGCCGAGCAGCGGCCCGGCTATCGAACGAGCGCCATCGGCAACGAGGTCGACCGCAAGGCTCACGACACCGAAGGCGATCACGACACGCCAAGCCGACCATCCCGAGGCATTGTTCGACTGGCCCGCATCTGTCGACATGGTGCGAGCCTAGCGAAAGCTCGTTGGTTCCTTGCCTGCGATCCTGATCCGGACGGCACGTTGGTCGGCACTACGGTGGAGCGGCGCCAGCCACTGCCTGTGCTCGCTCAGTACGTGGCCCGACCACCACTGATGTCGTAGACCGCTCCGGTCGAAAAGCTCACCTTGTCTGACGATAGCCACGCCACGAGCTCGGCCACCTCTTCTGCACGACCGACCCGTTTCATGGGAATGAGGCTCGTGATGTGGGCGAGCACGTCCGGTGCCGTGTTGTCGTTCATGGGGGTGGCAATGACGGCCGGCGCGATTGCATTAACGAGCACGCCCGTTGTCGCAAGTTCTTTGCCCGAAGCCTTTGTCAGAGCGATCACCGCAGCCTTGGAGGCGGAGTAGATCGACAGATTGGGGTTGCCGTCTTTACCCGCCATGCTCGCGAAGTTAACCACCCGTCCCCAGCCCCGCTCGACCATTCCGGGCACGAATGCTCGCATCGTGGCGACTACGCCCAGCACGTTGACCTCGAACACCCCGCGCCAGTCGTCGGGTTTCGTCTCGACGAGGGATACACCGGGGCCGACGATCCCCGCCGAATTGATCAGGATGTCGACGGCCCCGATGGCTGACGCGGCATCCGCGAATGCGACCTCATCGGTGATATCAACGACCACATCGACGTCACCCGCGATGTCGAGCGTGACTACCCGGACTCCGTCGGCTCGCAGCCGCTCGGCAGTAGCCGCCCCGAGCCCCCGGCCTCCACCGGTAACTACTGCAGTTCTCATGGTGCTTTCTCCTTCGGTTGATTCGTCACGCGACTCTTGGATCGACATGCACTTTGGGGCCGGGCCCGGCAGCCGCGCCGCGAGTTCCCTCGAGTCGGCTGGGCACATCCTCGAGCGGGATGACCTCGCTGACGATTGCGTCGGGGACGACCGCGCGGCTCGCGAAACTCTCGATCGCACCAGCGAGCCCCGGCGACGCTGACAAGATTCCGACTGCAGTGATGTCGCGAAGTGCGATGTCTCGGGTGTCGATCAGGCTGGGGGTGGATGACAACCCGATGTAGACGACACGACCCGCCGGTTTCGCGAGGTGGATCGCCAGGGCCGGCATCGCTTCGTTGCTGGTCGCCTCAATTACGGCATCGAACTCACTGTCGTGGCCGTGGGCCAGTTCGTCGAGGTGCCAGGTGTGGGTCACGCCGAGCTCGCGCGCCAGGTCAAGCGACCGAGCACGCACGCCACCGACGTGCACCTCTGCCCCCTCGGCGAGCGCAAACTGGGCCGCCAGAAGCCCGATTGTGCCCGAGCCCAGAACAAGCACCCGTTGCCCCGGTTCAATCGCCGCGGCACGCGCGGCGCGCAGTGAGTTGCCTCCCGGTTCGACCAGCGCCGCGGCGGCAAGGCTGACCGTTTCGGGAATCTCGTACGCGAAGCGCGTGGGGATGAGAACCCGCTCGGCCAGAGCGCCGGCCCATCCGTCGCGAATGCCGACCTCGAAGCGCGAGGGGCACACATGGTGGTGCCCGGCCGTGCAGTATGCGCAGTGCCCACAGCCCAGCATCGTGTCGCCGGTGACGCGCTTGCCGAGCCACCAGTCGTCGTCGGCGGATCCGACGGCGGCCACTCGTCCTGTCCATTCGTGGCCGAGCCGCAACGGAAAGTGCGTCACGCCCTGGGCGAGGTAGGCCATCTCGCCCGTGTACAGCTCAACATCGGTGCCGCAGATGCCGACGCGTTCCACGTCGACGAGCAACTGGCCGGGAGCAGCGATCGGGTCAGGAACGTCCTCAACCCGGGCAGTGCGCGGAGCGGTGACCACGAGAGCGCGCATCAGCGGGTCCGGCCAACCGCGTGGTGGGGGACTGCGTTCATTCGGGCCGCAACCTGAGCTCCTGCATGCCGCCATCGACGGCTATCGAGGTGCCGGTCGTCGAGCCCGAGAGCGGGC
>JBBQZJ010000237.1:0-3840 GCA_038207805.1 Actinomycetales bacterium
CTCGCTCGGTCTGCGCGATCACGTCGGGGTCGAGCAACTCGCGCAGCTCTGCCCGACCCAGCAATTCGGCGAGCAGGGTGGGGTCGAGTGAGAGCGCGGCGGCTCGGCGCTCCGCAAGCGGGGAGTCGCCCTCGTACAGGAACGCGGCGACATACCCGAACAGCAGGCTGCGGGCAAAGGGAGACGGCACTGACGTCTCGACCTCGACGATGCGCACCGCCCGTGATGCAATTTTGTTCGTTAAGGCGGTGAGAGCCGGCAGGTCGTAGACGTCTTGCAACACCTCACGCACCGTCTCCAACACGATCGGAAAGCTCGGGTACTTCGCCGCAACCGCCAGCAGTTGGGATGCCCGCTGCCGCTGTTGCCACAGCGGGGAGCGCCGCCCGGGGTCCCGGCGGGGCAGCAGCAGCGCCCGCGCCGCACACTCGCGGAACCGGGCCGCGAACAGGGCTGACCCGCCGACCTCCTCGGTCACGATCGCCACCAGCTCGTCGGTATCGAAGGCGAAGAGCTCGGCGCCCGGGGGTTCGGCATCCGTGTCGGGGATGCGCACAACAATCCCGTCGTCTCCGGCCATCGCTGCACCATCGACGCCGAGCCGATCCCGGATCCGCGCCGTCACGGCCAGCGCCCACGGCGCGTGCACCGGCATGCCGTATGGGGAGTGCAGCACGACCCGCCAGTCGCCGAGCTCGTCACGGAAGCGCTCGACAACCAACGTCGTATCGCTCGGCACCTGGCCGGTAGCATCCGCCTGCTCGGCGATCAGCGTGATCAGGTTGCTGACGGCGCGCTCGTCGAGGCCGATCGCCGCGGCTCGGGCCCGGTTTCCGTTCGCCGATCCGGTCGAAACCTCTCGCGTGAAAGCGCCGATTGCTGCGCCCAGTTCGGCCGGCCGGCCGAGCCCGTCGCCCTTCCAAAAGGGCACCTTGCCGGGCTGGCCGAATGCTGGGGTCACGAGCACCTGATCGTGAGTGATCTCCTCGATGCGCCAACTTGTCGTGCCGAGCGCAAAAATGTCGCCAACGCGGGACTCGTAGACCATCTCCTCGTCGAGCTCTCCAACGCGCCGACCCTGGCCGGTTGAGGTTGTAGAAGTACCGCCGACCATGAACACGCCGAAGAGGCCGCGATCGGGAATCGTGCCGCCAGACGTTACCGCCAATCGTTGCGCCCCGGGCCGCCCTTCAATCGTGCCGGCCACGCGGTCCCACACAATCCGTGGGCGAAGCTCCGCGAACTCGTCGCTGGGATACAGGCCGCTCAGCAGGTCAAGCGTTGCGTCGTAGGCGCTGCGGGGAAGCGTCGCGAACGGGGCACTACGGCGAACCGTGTCGAACCATTCCTCCACATCGAGGGCGTCGAGCGCGACAGCGGCGACCGTCTGCTGGGCGAGCACATCGAGCGGATTTGCGGGCACCGCAATCGCTTCGATCTGGCCGGAGCGCATCCGGTCGACGGCGACCGAGGTGTGCAGCAGGTCGGTGCGGTGCTTGGGGAACAGCACACCCTTCGAGATTTCGCCCACCTGATGCCCCGCGCGCCCAATCCGCTGCAGGCCGGATGCCACGCTCGGGGGTGACTCGACCTGAATCACGAGATCGACGGCGCCCATGTCGATGCCCAGCTCAAGGGAACTCGTCGCGACCACGCAGCGCAGACGGCCGCTCTTGAGGTCGTCTTCGATGTTGGCGCGTTGTTCCTTGGAGACGGAACCGTGGTGGGCGCGGGCAAGTAACCCGGCTTCCTCAGCTTCAAACTCCAGCGCGCGCTCCTGCGCGATCTCGTTAAGCCGAGCGGTCAGACGCTCGGCGAGACGGCGCGAGTTCGCGAACACGATCGTCGACCGGTGTTCGAGGATCTGGTCGACGATCGCCTCCTCGACGTGGGGCCAGATCGAGCCGGTGGCCTCCGGTGACATCGGGGTCGCCCCCGAGGTCGACCCCTCTCGCGGTTCGAACACCGAAGGCATGCTCATGTCGTCGACGGGCACCATGACCGTGAGGTCGAAAGTTTTTGCGGCGGGCGGGTTCACGATCGTGACCTGCGCGCGTCCGGTCAAGAAACGCGCAACCTCATCCAGAGGGCGCACCGTCGCAGAAAGGCCGATCCGCTGTGCGGGTTTCGACAGCAGAGCATCCAACCGTTCAAGCGAGACCGCGAGGTGAGCGCCACGCTTCGTGGCCGCGACCGCGTGCACCTCGTCGATGATCACGGTCTCGACCCCGGCGAGGGTGCTCCGCGCCGCTGAGGTCAGCATGAGGTAGAGCGATTCTGGGGTGGTGATGAGGATGTCCGGGGGCGTGCGCGCGAGCATCCTGCGATCCTGAGTCGTCGTGTCGCCCGACCGCACCCCGACGGTGACCGCGGGTGCCGGAAGCCCCAGTCGCTTAGCGGTTTGCGTCACCCCGACGAGTGGGGCGCGCAGGTTTCGCTCGACATCAACCCCGAGGGCCTTCAGCGGGGAGATGTAGAGCACTCTCGTGCCGGCCCCCGGCTCGCTCGGCCGGGTGACCAGTTGGTCGATCGCCCACAGAAACGCGGCGAGCGTCTTCCCCGACCCGGTCGGGGCGACGACCAGCGCATGCCCGCCCGTGGAGATCGCATCCCAGGCCCCCAGCTGTGCCGGCGTTGCCGCCGCGAAGGCGCCCGCGAACCAGTCGCGAGTCGCCGGCGAGAACTTCTCGAGCACCATCCCCCTATCCTCCCCCGCGCGACCGACCCCGGTGCGACCGGCCCCGCGGACCGACCCGTACGACCGATCCCGCGGACCGACCCGTCACAACGGTTGCGGAGGGATGTGGAGCGCGCGCGGGAGGGCGGCGGAACCGGCTGCGGCAGTGAGCCGCTAGAGGTGGCCTCCGAGGAAGGCCGTAAAGTCGGTGAGCTCCTCGGTTGAGATCGAGTGGGCGAGGTCCTCGTAGATACGAACGGTTGCCGTCGAGTGGGCGGGCAGCCAGGCGGCGGTTCGTTCCACGGCGTCGGGCGGGATGACGACATCCGCGGTACCTCTGCCCCAGAACATGGGCGGTCGAGTGTGAGCCAGCTCTGCGTCTCCCGCATGGCCGCCAGGCGCGATGAATCCAGCGAGTGCCACGGTCGCAGCGAAACGCCCGGGCGCGTGCCGATTCAGTTGCAGACTGAGCGCCGCGCCCTGCGAGAAACCGACGAGTGCGACCGAGGTGTACTCCAGACCATCAAGCCAGTGGAGGACAGCGACAGCTGCGGCATCCACCGCGCTGCCCGGGGGTTCACCCGGTGATGCGCCCTCGCGCCCCCACCACGCGAAACCGCCGCTCTCGGGGATCGGCGCGCGCACGGATGCCACGGTCGCTCCCAGAGGAAGCCGCGGCGACAGCGAGAACAGGTCGCCCTCGTGGGAGGCGTAGCCATGCAACAGAACGATCAACGGACGGGAGGCGCGGTCGCGCTCGGGAGTCGACCAGAGGATCGCGGATTCGTCGAGGTGCACCCGCCAAGAATACTTGTGAGTGACAATGGGAGCATGAGTTCAGTAGGCACTCCCGACCCCAACTCCGGCTGGTTGTCAGAAGAGGAGCTCGCCGAAACCCGTCGCCGCCTGCCGCTGCTCTACGTCGAGGCGATTCCGGTGCGGGTTGACGGGCTGGGGCGGGTCACCGAGGTCGGCATGCTCATGCGCGCCAACGATGGCGAAATCACCAGAACGTTGGTCTCCGGCCGCGTCATGTACGGCGAGACCCTGCGCGACGCCCTGTTCCGCCACCTCGAAAAGGATCTCGGTCCGATGGCGTTCCCCTTGCTGCCGGCGAGCCCCATCCCGTTCTCGGTCGCCGAGTATTTCCCCTGGCCGGGATC